>CALXVO010000089.1 GCA_944392065.1 uncultured Clostridia bacterium
TATTTGCTATTTTTTCTCCTACTACTGCTTCAACATCATCCTTAGATAACTTATGTAATATATTCATTTCTGTTTCAAAAGTATTTAATAACTTATCAATTGTTTTTCCTCCAAGTCCTGGCATAAAAGTAAGTGGAATTTGATAAATATATGGTGGTCTAAAAGCTGGGCTTTGTGTTTTTTCCTTATCTTTTATTATTTCTATTCTATCAAAAACTCCCATTGTTATTTTGCTACTGTCACAATCTGGGCAGTGAGTAACCGGTGCTTTTCCTTCAATAGGCTTTCCACATTTCTCGCAAAAAGTTCTATGGTATTTTCCGAGTTTAGGATCCAATCCATAATTGGCAAGAATTTTCCTTCCATCTTCGTTTTTTAGTGCTTTTATTACTTCTTTATAGCTTATCCCATCTAATAGCATCTTATTATATTCTCTTGCTATTTTTGGAAGAGAATGCGCATCGGAATTCGTTACAAAAGTACGCGTTTCTAGCTCTGATATTTCATCTGCCAAATAGGTATCTGAACTTAAACCTAATTCTATTGCAAAAATCTTGTCAAATTTTTCTTTAAATATTTTGCTTAATCTATCTGTGCAATTTCCATAAAAGCTTTTATGTGGTGTAAATGCATGTGCTGGAATTAATACTCCATTATATTTTTCTACAATATCTATTAACTCATAAGCAGATATATCTGCTCTTTGTGAACTCAATGTCATATTATGAATATGCTGTTCCATTTCTTTTGAGAATGCTTTGATATCTTTTAAAGTTGGAAAATAACATAAATTATGCGCACTTCCCGTTTTTCCTTCATCATTTACTTCTGATGTTTCAATTTCGCTTCCTAGAATAATACAAACCTTATCTTTATATATGATGCCTCCATCTTCTATTTCATACGCTTCTCCTGTTTTTAGGAAATTCTCTATATCTTCTATTACATATGGTGATGCTGAGTCTATAATTCCTACTACATTAATTCCTTTTCTATCAGCACATTCTCTAGCAATGTTTGCAAAATTAAGAGATCTTGCTGCTGTTATTTTTATCGGTTTTCCATTTTCACTTCTTCCTATATGTACATGTAAATCTGCAAATACTTCGTTCATTTTTTATTCCTCTTTTCATTTCAAAAATTGTTTTTATACTAAATAAACTTAATTAGCAAAAAAAATTGTTTAATTTACTAGAATATTAAATTAAAATTACTTTTCCTTATACAATAACAAAACAAAAGACTGGCAGCACAATTCTTTATTACCCAATCTTTTGTTCTAAAATTTTATATTGTTTTTTATCTCACCATATCACTATCCCTATCTTGTTTTATTCCTGATACAAGACTGGCAAAATCGATATTTTCATTTTCTTGTTTTGGTTCTTGAGCTTTACGTTGCTCAGCTTTATTTATTTCCCCACAAACTGCCTTTGCAGTATTTATTGCTCGTATTGTATTATTCCCACCAATTTTTCCAAATTCATCCTGTGCTTTTCTTAAAGCACCATCTTTTACTTCACTCATATCTTAATCTCCTCCATATAGTTTACAAAATTTTTAAACTCTTCTAGGTACCTATTGTCTTTATCTTTTAAATTTCTATATTCAAGTAATACTAATGCTTCATCTGGTTTAAATGCAATTCTTTCTGGTCTATTTAATAGCATTCCTCCAAATTGATCTGTAAGCTCTAGGATGTCGCTTTCTTTTTCTCGTGGTTCTAGTCCACTATATCTATTAACTCCTTCACAAATTCTACAGAATCTATCACTAAATCCAAGTTTAGATAAAAATTCAGCTCCTTCTTTCGCAAAAGAATGTATTTTTTCAATATCTTTTGAAGTTAATTCTTTTTTACAACTCCATAGTAAACTTGCAGTTATAACTTCATTTTTATCAATCCCCAAATCAACTCTATCTATAAATAATTTTGTAAGTAGAGTCTTAAAGATAACAGAATTATCATAAAATATTCCTGTTCTTTTTTGTAAGTAAAACACTATTTCCATTTTTTTAATCCAGTCTTTTTCCGATAAGATGTAATCTGCAAAGGTCTCTACTCCCATCGTTCTTCCCCCTTTTTTCAAGGTTTATTCTTTTGCCAAACTTAAATACTCTGTTTTAATTATATGATAAGTAAACTAAAATTTCAACAATGTTACACAAATGTAATATTTCTGTAATATTATTGTAATATTGAACAAAAGAGTGGACAAATACGCCTGTCCCCAATTAGGAATCATAAATCTTCAAATACATCTGATAATCTCTTAAGATTTTTCTAACATAGTTGCTTGTTTCGGTATAGGGTATATTTTCTATATCAGAGCCATCCGACCTAATAATTCCGTCTTTTATCCACTGCTCTACATTGCCAAGGCCTGCATTATAGGCAGTAATGGCTAAAACTGTATTGCCATTGTATATTCCTAACAAATAAGAAAAATAAGATGTACCAAGTCGTATATTAGTTTCTGGATCATATAAATCGTGTGTCTCAACTGTTTCGTCATCTATTATATTGGACCTTTCGATTGCAGTTTCTTCCATAAGTTGCATTAGTCCTTTTGCATCGCTACTAGATGTAACATCAGGATTAAAATTACTTTCTGCCTTTATAATTGCATATACTAAATATTTATCTAGCCCATTTTCTTCCGAATATTTTTCTACATATTCTGAATATTTCGTTGGATATATATACTTCAAGATAACATCTTGTACTCGAATAATTTTAAATAAAACTAAGCCTGCTACTAATAGCAGTATTATAATTAGTAAAAATATAATTGTCTTCTTTGTCATTTGATTTTGCTCCTTTGTTTTACTAAGCTTTTTTATTGTATAGGGAAAATCGACTTTTTCTTTGATATTTCAGTATCTTTAACGATTTTTCCTATACAACAATGTTAGGCTACCTTGGGCCGTCCGAGCGAAGCGAGCGACATGTACTTTGTCGTTGCTCCAAAGACTAGCCCTGCAAAATGCTTTTTTATTGTATAAGCGAAATCGCTTTACAAATTATCTCTAATCTGGTAAAGAATTTTTGTTTTGGCTAGGCAAATGAGCAAGAAAACCAGAAGCGTACTTGTTGTACGTTAATGGTTTTCGAAGCATTGTTGCCACCTCGCCAAAACGCAATTATTTGCCAGATTACTTTGCCTCATACCAATTTTCTGCTTCTGATACTTCGACCTTTAATGGAACTTTTAATTTCACTGCGTTTTGCATTTCTTCTTGTAATAAGCTTTTTACTTCATCCGCTATCTCTTTTTTGCATTCTATTATTAATTCATCGTGTACTTGCAAAACTAGTTTAGCTTCTAATTTTTCTTTTTCTAATCTATGATAAACATTAATCATCGCTATTTTCATAATATCTGCTGCGGTTCCTTGGATTGGAGTGTTCATTGCAGCTCTTGATCCAAATTGTCTTACCATATAGTTATTTGAATTAAGTTCAGGGATATATCTTCTTCTGTGGAATAAAGTTTCCACATATCCCTTTTCTTTTGCCTCTTCTACAATAGTATCCATAAACTTTTTTATTCCACTATATTTTTCCAAGTATTGCTCAATATAGCTTTTAGCATGTTTTCTACTTATTCCTAATTGTTCTGCTAAGCCAAAATCACTTATTCCATAAACAATACCAAAATTTACCGCTTTAGCAGCTGTCCTTTGTTCTTTGGTTACTTCTTCGATTGGAACATCAAACACCTTAGATGCTACTTGTTTATGAATATCTTCGTCATTTCGAAAAGCTTTTAACATATTTTCGTCTTCTGAAATATGGGATAGAACTCTCAACTCTATTTGTGAATAGTCTGCATCCACAAAAATATTCCCTTGCTCAGGTTTAAATACTTTTCTTAATGTTTTACCAAGTTCATATCTTGTTGGTATGTTCTGAAGATTTGGTTCTGTACTACTTATTCTTCCTGTTGCAGTAATAGTTTGGTGAAAATATGAATGTATTCTATGTGTTCTTTCATTTATATATGGTATAAGTCCTTCTACATAAGTAGAGTTTAGTTTCATCAAACTTCTATATTCTAATATTTTTTCTATTACAGGATGTTCTGGTTTTAATTTTTCTAGAATGTCTACGTCTGTTGAATATCCTTTTTTGGTTTTCTTGTATACTGGCAACCCTAATTTTTCGAATAATATTACTCCTAGCTGTTGTGTTGAATTGATATTAAATTCTTCTCCACATAACTCATATATCTCTTGTTTTATCTTTTCAATCTGCTCTTTTAATTCATTTCCGAAATTCGTTAATTCATTTTTATCAACATACATCCCATTAATTTGCATCTCTCCTAATACCTTAACTAACGGCATCTCTATTTTTTCAAATAACTCTACAGAATTTATTTCTTCTAATTCCTTTAATGTTGTAATTGATACTTTTTGTATTATATATGCTTTAAACCCATAAATATATTTATCACTTTTATTTTCTTCTTCAATACAAAATAAATTCAATTGTTTAGTATCTTTCTTATCTTCATCATATTTTGCTAAATAATCTTCTATATCTATATTTAAGTATTGAAGTGAGACATTTTCTATTGAAAAATTGCTGTTAGTTGGATTCAAATCATATGCTGCAATTTTTACATCATAATATATGTTATTCATATTGATTCCAATTTCTTTGAGAAGTACATAGTCTTCTGCTAAATTATATCCATACTTTTTTATTTCTAAACTTTCAAAAATCTCTTTAAAATACTTGATAAATTCTTCATCATTTATTTTAATATAATATGCTGTATTGTTTTCTTTAATATATATGCCAATCCCTCTTATTTCTTTCTTTATAATTTTTGTACTATTAGATATTTCATCCTTTTTAAGTATATATATTAACTCTTTGCTATTTTTTATTTTTTCTATAATAGTTTTAGTTTTTGATACATCTATCTCTTCTATTTTTACTAAGTCAGATAAATCTTTTTCTTTTTTCTCTTTCTTCAAATTAAAT
>CALXVO010000090.1 GCA_944392065.1 uncultured Clostridia bacterium
TTATGTATGTCTGAAACCTTTTTTTCTCTTATGGTATCAGAATCAGCATCATAAATTGCATTTTCGTCTGAACGTGTTAAAAGTACAGTAGCACCACTTTGTTCTAATAAGGTCTGTAGCTTTAGTGCAATTTTTAGATTTATTTCTGCTTCTGTCACTCCATTAGTGCTTTCTGCTCCCTCATCTGGTGTACCATGCCCTGCATCTACAATAATCACTTTGTTCGAAACCGGTGTTGCAACCGTTTCTACTGTTTTCTCCGTTTGCTCTATATTTACCATATTATTTGCAATTTTGAACGAAAATGCATACAATGATACACATAACATACACAACATTATTGTTATCCTTTTTTTACTTAAAATAAGCATATACATACCTCTCTTGGTATATGTATATGCTTATTTCTAATTTTTATTCTTTTTCCTAAATGGGGACAGGCTTTTTTCTGATTTTCCCTAATTGGGGACTGTCCCCATTTAGGATTATATTTTACAAGCTTTATTTTCATGTCTCCTATCTATCGAGTATGCACTTCCTACTGTTGTTTTTGCTAAATGTTTTACTTGTGCTCCCACTTCTCCAATCTCTAACACATTATGAAATCTTCCCTTTTGTGCTACTACTACTCCTATTGAAATTGAAGTTAATGGAAATTGCTCTATTACACATTTTCTGTTTGGTACTTCTAGATATCCTTTTTTTACGTCTTCTTCATTGAAATATTTTTGAACGCCCTTGTCAAATTCGGCTATTATGTTTTGGCATATTGCTTCATAACTGTCTTCTCCTGAAACAATTGCCACAAAATCGTCCCCTCCTATATGCCCTACAAAGGTATTCCCACTTACAGATAATTTATCTATATTATTAACTATAGTTCTTGCTGTAAATTTAATAATCTCATCTCCATTCAAGAAACCATACACATCATTATATGCTTTAAAATTGTCTAAATCCAAATAGAGCATTACAAAATCTTCTTTGTTTAATAATCTTTTTTTCATTTCAGCTTGAATTTGAACATTGCCCGGAAGCCCTGTAAGAGGACTTACTCTTCTATTTGTGTCTAACAATCTTATAATATTTTTAATTGTATAATATAGATATTCTTTATCTACTGGAGCTTTTATGTAATGTTCTACACATTCTTTTAGCACTTCTACTCTATGTTCTTTTTCTCTATTTGAAGAAATTACTATTATTGGTGTAATACTATTATCTTCATTTAGTCTTATTTTTTTACATACTTCTATTATGTTTTCATCTATTGTATCTTCATTTATAATTATGAGTGAAGGTATGTTTTTTAACGCCACATCAATATTACTTGTGTTTACTTTTTTTAATTTAATTTTACAGTCTCTCTCTTGTTTGAATAAATCAAAAATAATATTTTTTAGTTCGTCACTATTATCAATTATATACACTTCTTGTGCCATTTTAACCTATCTCTCCTTGTATTTTTTAATTTTATCTTTTAATTCTTCTATTGAAATCTTTTGTTTCATAAATTTGGCAATGTTTTCAGAATGCATCTCTGGGAATGACTTTTTTAGCCTTATAATCCTTTTATATATTTTAAATTTTAAAACAGTTTGTTTAGCTTTTAGCTCATCTATAAGTTTTTGAATATTTTCTTTATATGTTTTTTCTATTGCTTCACTATTTTTTAATTCCATTAATTTCTCTTTAATTGTTTCCCCTAATTCAAATATTTCAGTAATCTTTTTATCTATAACCATTATTCTAAATATAGTAATAATTACATCTGTACCTATTGCTATGCTTAAGATAATATTTATATATATTAATATATCTGTTGGAATTAAGTTTGTAAATCTCTCTATAAGCGGATAAATTACAAGTATTAGTAGTACGCCCAATATTCCCCAATAGATTGAGTTTTTTAAACATACTCTTCCTTTTATGTTGAATTTAAGTCCTGAGTAATCCCAATATTTAGTTTTAAATAGTTTTTCTAATATTACTGCTACTATGTATTCCCATATTGAAAATAGTAGAAATCCTATTATAAATATTACCACTACATTGCTAGAAATTTCTCCCAAAGCAAGCATGAGTATTGCTCCAATTCCATACATTGGGCAAAATGGTCCATAAAGGAATCCACTATTTACTATTTTCTTTTGTAATATTGATTTATATACTGATTCTAAGCACCAGCCTAAAAATGAATATATAATAAAGTAAAAAATAAATTTATCGTACATAGTTAAATTCTGTTGCTCCTTCTGCTGTTAAGCCATTAACATTTGTAATTTTTACACTTAATGTATTTGTACCTTCAACTAGGTCTAAAGTAAATCTTGCTTCTGTCATATTCAAATCATTTCTTGCATATATGGCTCCATTTAGGTTTACTTCTATTGATGCTATTCCATCTACATCTGATGCACCTATTATTAATTTTCCATTTTCTTGATCAATTGCTAATTCTGTTATCTCAGGTGCTGCAGAAGATACAATTATTGGTTGCTCAGCTGTATTTATATTACCAGATTGATCTATTGCTGTAACATATATAGTATGCTCTCCTCTATCTATATCTGTAATAGCATATTCAATTTTAGTATCATTTATATTGTTATTGTCTATCCTTATTTCTTCTCCATCATCTATTCTATATGTTATATAGTCAATTGCTGTTTCGTCTACTGCTTCTATTCTTATACTAGTTGCTTGTTTTGTTATACTTATGGTTGGTTTTACTATATCTATTCCGTCTAATATTATTTCTTTAGTATATGTTACGGCTCTTCCAGTTTCATCTTCCAATATTATAGTTAAAGTATTATTACTGCCTGGTAGTATAATTTCTTCTTGAAAATTAGTTGAATTTTCTGTTATAGATCTCTGTTCAGAGTTTTTCCAACTATATTTAAATTTATCTATTATATGTACACTTTGCACATCAATTATTAGTGTGTCGTTTACTCTTGCTATGTTAATTGTAGGTAAATTTTCTGTACTATGGCCTTTTGTATCAACATATATAGCATATGAACTATGCCCTATTAAAAATAATCCGAATAAAATTAAAATTATTGCAAAAAACCTTACTATATTTTTAATTTCTATAGGTCCAGAAGTTGTTTTTGCTTTTTTATTTTTCCTTTTATTCTCAACCATTAAAATTTGATTCATTAGTTTACCTCCATTACTTTTGAAATTATATCATACGGTTTTTTTATTGTAAACATTAATTTGAAAATTCTCTATAAGTTGGTTACTAGATAGTTACAATTCACGTTTATTTGGGGTCGGAGCAATGTATGCTTTTATTATATGTTGTGAATCGTAATTAAAGAGAACTTCAGTTGAAGTCCTCTTCATTAACTAAATACTACATCTCTTATAATACATATTTCTTAATTAGTACTAATCCTGTAGCAAGTATTGCAAGCGTCCCTGCAATTACTCCCATATAATGTTCTCCTATACCTGTTACGATAGATAATACTACTTCTGCATCATCAATGTCATCTTCTCCTTTTTCAAAATTGTCCGGTGTAGAGTCGATGTCATCATCACTATCTTCCGATATTTCTGCCCAGTTTGTTTTTACACCTAAGTTGGTTTGGCCATTTATCCATCTTAGTGTAATTTCAACTTCCGCACTTTCTCCTGGTTCTAGTAAGGTCTCGGCTAATTCATCAGATGTTACTGTTTTACCATCCTCAGATAATGTCCAATGCTCATTATTATCTTCTGCTAAGAATTCTAGTCCTTCTGGTATATAATCCTTTATCTCATATGCGTATCCTGCTTTATTTCCTTCATTAGTAATACGTATTCTATAAGTGAATTTTAAGATAGATGTTTGTATTTTATGGTTTCCGAGCTCTATTTTTACGACTTCTTCTGGATTGTCTTCAAATGTGTGACCTGTTTCTTCTACTGTTGTTTTTCCATCTAATGTCATAGTTACTTCGGAAATTATTTTCTTTAAGCTTAAGTCAAAGTAAGTTACTTTTACTTTTTCGATGTCTTGATCGTCTTCTTCCTCTACATCATTGTCCGGTGTAGAGTCAATATCCTCTACTGGATCCCCATCTTCATTGCTATCTTCTGATACTTCAGCAGTATTAATTAATACTCTGTCCGAAGTGTTTGGTTCTGTTACTCTAAATGCAATTTGTAAATCTTTGTAGTCTGGCTGACTCATTGTATCTGGATTAAAGCCTTCAATTAGATTATCTCTTCCTGTTTCCTCTTCCTGTGCTTTAGATAGATAATCTGTTCTAATGCTTACTGCTTCTTCTACATTTTCTGTTACATTTCCATTTGCATCATACATTACCCATCTATAGTTGATATTGGTTGTATTGGTTGGCAAAAATTCTAATCCTTCTGGTAAATTGTCTTTTACTTCTTCTGCATAACCTGCTATTTCTCCTTCGTTATATACCCTTATGGTATAGATTACAATATCCCCATTTGCTACTTCCACTGGATCTTTTGGATGGGTATAAATATATTCTCCATCTACAATACTAAATACTGGTACCCTGCCTGTTATTTCTTCTTCGTTTACTCCAGTTATAAATTTTCTTAAGGATAAGTCAAAATAACTGTTTTCTATAGTTATTTCTATTGTATTTCCATTTACTCTAATGCTTTTTACCGCCCCATTACTTTCATTTGTATCATCTACAGAATTTACATTATCATCTTGGGAATTTACATTATTGTCTTCAGAATTCACATTACCATTTTCGGAAGTATTGCTTGCTGTCTCTTCTTCTACTCCTTCCGGTGCTCCATATAGAGTTTGTGTTAAATTCGTAGTTCTTACTACACTATCTTTTGTTTCTCTTGTTATTTTGTTTATCAATTGTGTTCTTTCAAGTATTGTGCTTTCGTTTTTTAACTTTTTTGCATTACTTTCTGTTTGTTCTATTACTTCTTTATTTGTGTTTTCTTCTATGCTAGCAAG
>CALXVO010000091.1 GCA_944392065.1 uncultured Clostridia bacterium
TTTTAGGAAAAAATCAAAAAAAGGATATTGTAGAATTTATAGAACAATATCAAAGCAAAATAAATTCAAAAAAAGAAAATTCGGAATCCAATCTAGAAAAAGACAGTGTAAAGACAGAAGAATTAGATAAATTAAATTCAAATATAGCATTGAAACAAAAACAAACAAGTGTAACAGATGTAATGCATTGTGAAGAATATGCAGATTTTGGAGATGTAACTTATACAGAAAAAACGAGAGCGGTAATTAAAGTGCAAGATGGATGTGATAGATTTTGTTCCTATTGCATTATTCCATTTGCTAGAGGACATATAAGAAGTAGAAATCCAGAAAGTGTTATAAGTGAAATTACGAAAATTGCTCAAAAAGGAATAAAAGAAGTAGTAATAACTGGAATTCACTTGGCTTCTTATGGTAGAGATTTTAAGCAAGAGGATGTACAAGATGTTTTGAAAAAGAAAAATAAGATTTTAGGCAAGGAAAAAAATAAAGTAGATAATATAAAAATAAATGCAAATGAAATAAATACTGAAAAAATGAATACAAAAGAAACAAACTCAGAAAAAGTAAATAGTGATGATATTAATAGTAGCATAAAAGGCAATAATAATGAAAAATACAGATTAATTGATTTATTAGAAGATATAAATAAAATAGATGGAATTGAAAGAATAAGACTTCGGGTCTTTAGAGCCAACCTTAATTACAGAAGAATTTGTTAAGCGATTAGCAAAATTAGAAAAAATATGTGACCATTTTCATTTATCTCTTCAAAGTGGATGTGATGAAACATTAAAAAGAATGAATAGAAGATATACCACAAAAGAATTCGAAAATGGAGTAAAATTATTAAGAAATGCTTTTCCAAGGGTAGCATTAACAACAGATATTATTGTAGGATTTCCAGGGGAAACAGAGGAAGAGTTTAATACTACATACCAATTTTTAAAAAATATTAAATTTTACAAGACACATGTATTTAAATATTCACAAAGAAAAGGTACTAGAGCAGCTGTAATGCCAAATCAAATAGATGGAAAGATAAAAGAAGAGAGAAGCAGAAAATTAATTGCATTATCGGATAAAAATGAAAAAGAATATAATGAGGGATATATTGGAAAAGAAGTAGAAGTGCTTTTCGAAGAGCCACATATAGAAGATAAAAAAATGTATGTTAAAGGACATACAACGAATTATTTAGTAGTAAAGGTAGAGACAGAAGAAAAGTTAGAGAACGAAATAAGAAGCGTAAAAGTGGTAGGCTTAGATGGATTAGAATTGGATTGTATAGCAGAAGATGAGGTGAAATGGTAAAAGTATAAAATATTTTATACAAAACAAGCAGTAAAAGATATTCCAAAATTAAAAGCAGCGAATTTAGATAAAAAAGCAATAGCATTAATTGAAATATTAAAAAATAATCCTTTTCAAAATCCACCTCCTTATGAAAAGTTGGTTGGAGATTTTTAAGGATTATTTTTAAGAAGAATAAATATAAAGCATAGGCTAGTTTATCAAGTAATAGAAGATGAAAAAGCTATAAAAATTATTAGTGTATGGACTCATTATGAGAGTTTATGAGAAATAAGAGAATGAACCAACATAGCAATCAAATTCAAATATTCAATTATTTTAATTCCACAACTGTTACGCCCATTTCTCCTTCTCCAAACGTACCAAGCCTAAACGATTGCACATGAGGATTGGTCTTTAAATATTTGTGGATTCCATCACGAAGTTTTCCTGTGCCTTTTCCATGGACGATTCTAACAGGAGATAGTTTTGCAATAGCACAATCATCCAAATACTTATCTATAACAAAGGTAGCTTCCTCTACATTCATTCCTATTACATTTATTTCGCTAGAAATTGTTTGCGCTTTAAAAGAATTTCCTTTTGCAAAAGTAACAGTAGAATTTGATTTTTGGTTAGTGCTAGACATGTTACCTTTATTATTCTTCTTACCTTTTGACTCATTACTTAAATTACTATTCTTCAAACTAAATTTATTATTCAATTCTTTTAATGATTCCAAGTTTAACCCAGAATTAGAAGAAACAGAAGAAACTTCTTTTAACTCTTTATTTAACTTATTTCTTAAGTTGTTTGCAGTAGCAATATCCACCTTATCTAAATTACTTAGTTCTTTAATAATAGCATTGGCCTTTTCTTTAGCAGATAAAATAATCTCTCTTGCTTCCTTTTTGGCATCTTCTACTATTTTAATTTGCTTTTCTTTTTGCATATCATTTTGCTTCTCAAGGGAAGAACGTAGCATTTCTAGCTGGCGTAAATTTTTTTCTATTTCTTCTTTTTCTTTTTCAATCTCAATCTTATTATCATAGATATTTTTCATAAGTTCTTCTATACTAATATCATCACTTTTCATCAAAGAATTTGCAAAATCTAAAATTTTATTATTTAATCCTAACTTCCTACCAATAGCAAAGGCATTACTCTTTCCGGGAATCCCAATTAATAATTTATAGGTAGGCTTTAAATTTTCCAAATCAAATTCGAAACTAGCGTTCTCAAAACCTTTTGTAGTTAAACAATAATTTTTAAGTTCTTGATAGTGAGTAGTAGAGACAACAAAAGCCCCTAAGTCATAAAAGTATTTTAATATACTTATTGCGAGGTTAGCTCCTTCTATTGGATCCGTACCAGAACCTAACTCATCTAACAAAACTAAGCTATTAGAAGTAGCATTTTTAGTAATCTCTACTATGTTAGTTATATGAGAAGAAAAAGTACTTAGACTTTCTTGAATACTTTGCTCATCTCCAATATCTGCAAATATGTTGTCAAATACATAAATTGTGCTCCCTTCTTTAGCAGGAACAAAGATTCCTGAATAAGCCATTAACAATAATAAACCAAATGTTTTTAAACTTACTGTTTTACCACCAGTATTAGGGCCAGTAATTATTAAAGAGGAATATTCTTTACCTATAGAAATATCAATTGGTACAATTACATTTCTATCGATTAAAGGATGTCTTGCAGATACAAGTTTTATAAATTTTTCATCAATGATTTGAGGGAAAACTCCATCAATGTCCATTGAGTATTTGGCTTTAGCAAATAATAAATCTAAATCTCGTAAAACTGAAATATTATTCTTTAAATAATTGGCATAGTTATATAACATTGAAGATAAACTAGATAAAATTCTTTCTATTTCAATATCCTCTTCAACCATCAAGTTAGTGATTTCATTATTTAATTCAAATACAGAAATGGGCTCAATAAATACAGTAGAACCACTGCTAGAAACATCATGTATAAATCCCTTTACTTGTGAGCGATACTCTTCTTTTATAGGGATTACATATCTGTCAGATCTAATGGTAATTATAGGCTCCATAATATATTTTGAGTATGTACTAGAATGTATAAAAAAATTTAATTTATCTCTAATATCTTGCTCAAGTTTTTTACGATGTCGTCTAATAGAACTAAGTTTGCTAGAAGCATCATCTGAAATAGTATTTTCGTCTAATATAACAGAAGCAATTTTTTCTTCAATGCTTTTATTTGTATATATTGAATCAAATAAGTCATAAGTCTTTGAGTATGAAGATAAATCAATATCATCAGAAGAGAAAAAGTATTCTTTTACCTCTCTTGATATTTTTAAAAATTTAGAAATATTTAATAAAGCTAAACTAGACAAAACACCATTACTTTCTAAAACTTTTATACTTGCAGAGATATTGGGTATACCTGATAATGGAATATTACCTTTTCTGTATATTAAACTAATAGCTTCTTGTGTGAATTCTAACAATCTAATAACTGTATCTTTATTAAATTCTGGTACTATATTAGATATACTCTCTTTACCAATATATGTTTTACAATATGCACTTAATTTGTCAATAATTTTGTCATATTCTAAAATTTTTAAATATTTTGTAATCATTTTTATAACATTCCTTCCTGTGTTTCATAAAAGATAATAACAGTATAACATATTTTCGCATAATAAAAAACCCGAAATATCTAAAAATCAAATAGAACTATTGAAATTATAGCAAAAACACAGTATAATATATGCGTTAAAACAAGAGAGAGGAAGGATAAACATGTATAGAGACCATAATTGTGGAGAATTAAATATATCAAATGTTGGAGAAATTGTAACAATTGCTGGATGGATTCAAAAAATTAGGAATTTGGGTTCAATGAAATTTATAGATTTACGTGACCAATTTGGAATTACTCAAATTGTAATTAGTGATAGCGAGGAAATGCAAAAAGCATCCAGTGAACTTGTAACAGAATGCGTTATTAGTGTAAAAGGAAAAGTGGTAGAAAGAAGTAATAAAAATGCTAAAATACCAACAGGAGAAATTGAGATAGAGGCAGAAGAAATAAATGTTCTAGGTAAATGCAAAAATGTTTTACCTTTCGAAATTAATTCCGAAAAAACAGGAGAGGCAAGAGAAGATCTACGTTTAGAATATAGATTTCTAGATTTAAGAAATAACAAATTACATAAAAATATTTTACTACGCTCAAGCATAATGAAAACATTAAGAAGAAAAATGGATGAATTAGGCTTTACAGAAATTCAAACACCAATTCTAGCTAATTCATCACCAGAAGGAGCAAGAGACTATTTAGTGCCAAGTAGATTACATCCAGGAGAATTCTATGCACTTCCTCAAGCACCACAACAATTTAAACAATTACTTATGATAAGTGGATTTGATAAATATTATCAAATAGCACCTTGCTTTAGAGATGAAGACCCTAGAGCAGATAGAGCACCTGGTGAATTCTATCAATTAGACTTTGAAATGAGTTTTGCAGAGCAAGAAGATGTATTTAAGGTGCTAGAAGACATATTTACAACTGTATTTAAAGAGCATACAAATTGGAAAGTAGATGAAGCACCATTTAGACGTATTCCATATAGAGA
>CALXVO010000092.1 GCA_944392065.1 uncultured Clostridia bacterium
GGTATGCAGTTTGCCATCCTCTATTGCATCGTGTCTTCCATCAAGGAAGAATTGATAGCTAGGACTAATTTTGTTGATCATTATACACACTCCTTTCAGTGTTATAACGTATATTGTATCATAAATAATTAATAATTACAAGGAGAAGAACATGTTAAAAAAAGTTTTAATTGCAAACAGAGGAGAAATTGCTGTAAGAATTATAAGAGCATGTAAAGAAATGAATATAAAAACAGTTGCAATATATTCAGAAGCAGACAAAGATGCACTTCATACAAAACTTGCAGATGAAGCTGTATGTGTAGGGCCTGCTCAATCAAGCAAAAGTTATTTAAATATACAAAACATACTAGAAGCAGCATGTAGAACAAACTGCGATAGTGTACATCCAGGATTTGGATTTTTATCTGAGAATGCTAGCTTTGCAAAAATGTGTGAAGAAAGCAATTTAAAATTTATAGGGCCATCATATAAAGTTATAGACTTGATGGGAAATAAATCACATAGTAAGGAATTGATGAAAAACGCAAAAGTTCCAGTAGTTCCTGGTTCAGAAGGATGTATAGAAAATGTTAAAGATGCCATAAAATGTGCAAGCGAAATAGGATATCCAGTTTTACTAAAAGCATCAGCAGGTGGTGGAGGAAAAGGTATAAGAAAAGTAGAGTTTGAATCAGAAATGGAAAATGCTTTTAACTTAGTAAAACAAGAAGCAAAAGCATCTTTCAATGATGATGCTATTTATATGGAAAAATTTATTCAAAATCCACGTCACGTAGAAATACAAGCTTTAGCAGATGAACATGGCAATGCAGTGCATTTAGGAGAAAGAGATTGCTCAGTACAAAGACGTAATCAAAAAGTATTAGAGGAAAGCCCATCCATGGTACTTAATGAGGAATTAAGAGCTAAAATGGGAAAAGCAGCAATTAGAGCAGTGAAAGCATCGGAGTATACAAATGCAGGGACCATAGAGTTTTTAGTAGATAAAGATAAAAACTTCTATTTCATGGAAATGAATACTAGAATTCAGGTAGAACATCCTGTAACAGAAATGATAACAGGAATCGATATTGTAAAAGAACAAATAAAAATTGCATCTGGTGAGCCTTTAAGCTTTACGCAGAAAGATGTTACTTTTAGAGGGCATGCAATAGAATGTAGAATTAATGCAGAAAATCCAGAGAAAAACTTTAGACCATGTCCTGGAAAAATTACAGAATTAAATTTACCAGGAGGAAATGGCGTTAGAATAGATACAGCAGTATATACAGGCTATACTATTCCACCAGTCTATGATTCTATGATCGCTAAACTAATTGTACATGCAGAAAATAGAGATGCTGCGATTGCAAAAATGAAAAGAGCATTAGAGGAATGCGTAATAGAAGGAATCGATACCAATATAGACTTTTTATTTAAAATATTATCAAATGAACATTTTGTAAACAATGATTATGATACTTCTTTTGTAGAGAAGCATATGTCGCTTTAGGGACAGGCCAAAAAACGACAAAGTTGTCGTTTGGGGGACAGACCAATTTGATTTTCCTAATTGGGGACAGTCCCCAATTAGGAAAAAACAGAAAAAAGGGACAGATATCGATTAATAGTAATACCAAGCCTGTCCCTATTTAGGTAAAATCAGACAAAAAAGCCTGTCCCCATTTAGGAAGGAGTTAAAGATGGTTATTGATAAGATAAAAAAGAGAATTGAGTATGAAGATGAAAATGCAGGAAAAGAAGTACATCGCAGTGATATTCCTGTTGGAAAATGGGTAAAGTGTAGTCATTGTAAAGAAATATTATATAAAGACGATTTACACGAAAATTTTAGTATATGTCCTAATTGTGGTAATCATTTTCGATTATCTAGTAGAAGAAGAATTGAACAAATAATTGATAAAGACACTTTTCAAGAATTTGATTTAAAGATTACTACGGATAATCCATTACACATAAATGATTATATAAAAAAGCTAGAGACATTAAAGGAAAAGACAGGGTTAGATGAGGCTGTAAAATGTGGAATTGGAAAGATTCATTCTGAAAAAGTAGTAATCGCGGTCATGGATAGTAATTTTATGATGGGAAGTATGGGAAAAGTAGTAGGAGAGAAAATAACTTATTCTATTGAAAAAGCAATTGAGCTTAAATTACCAATTATTATATTTTGCGCATCTGGTGGAGCAAGAATGCAAGAAGGAATTGTATCTTTAATGCAAATGGCTAAAACATCAGCTGCAATTAAAAAATTGAACAAAGCAGGAAATTTATATATTTCCGTTCTTACCGATCCAACTTATGGCGGAGTTACGGCAAGTTTTGCTAGTCTAGGAGATATTATATTAGCAGAACCAAATGCAATGATAGGATTTGCAGGTCCAAGAGTAATAAAACAAACAATTGGAGAAGATTTGCCAGAAGGATTTCAAACAGCAGAGTTCTTATTAGAACATGGATTTGTGGATAAAGTAGTAAATAGAAAAGAAATGAAAGATACTTTATATAAACTTTTATTGTTAAATAGGCATGAGTATTTAAAATAAAAAGTTATAACTCATTAAATGTACTATTTTTCAAATTTTTTTGTCGCTTGTTGTCGAAACCATCTAAGCACAAAATAAGTATGAAAAAATTCATAATTTTATCCATCGGCTGAATAATACGCATGTTAGAATAGTGGATTATGTGCTAGGTTTCTTTTGGTCGCACTCGCTTTTGAAAAGGCTCGTTTGGTCGCTACGTGCTCCTGCAAAAATTTTCTAAATAGTACATTTAATAAAAATAAAATAATAATTTAAAATAAAGGAAGGACGTGAGAAAAGTGCCAAAATTAACTGCATGGGAAAGAGTAAAAATTGCAAGAGAGCCAGATAGACCTACTGCTTTGGATTATATAGAAAATATATTTGACGAATTTATGGAACTTCATGGAGATCGATATTTTAAGGACGATAAATCCATTGTATGTGGACTAGGAAATATAGGAAAACAAAATTATACAATTGTTGCAGAGCAAAAGGGACGAAATACAAAAGAAAATATTGAAAGAAATTTTGGAATGCCAAATCCAGAAGCTTATCGAAAAGCATTAAGATTTATGAAGCAAGCAGAAAAGTTTAATAGACCAGTTATCACATTTATTGATACCAAAGGAGCATATCCAGGACTAGGGGCAGAAGAAAGAGGACAAGGTGAAGCTATTGCTAGAAATCTAATGGAAATGTCTGACTTAAAAGTACCTATTATTGTTATTGTAATAGGAGAAGGCTCTAGTGGAGGAGCTTTAGCAATAGGTGTAGGAGATAAAGTATTGATGCTAGAAAATGCAGTTTATTCTATTTTATCGCCAGAAGGGTATGCTAGTATTTTGTGGAAGGATAGTTCCAGAGCAGAAGAAGCAGCAGAAAAAATGAAACTTACTGCAAAAGACTTATTAGATTTAGGAATAATTGATGAAGTTTTAAAAGAACCAAATGGAAATGCAAAATCAGATATACCAAAAATGTCAGAAACAATAAAAAAGAGAATTACTGCATTAACTAAAGAATTGCAGGAAATTGATGTTAATGAATTAATGGAAAATCGTTATCAAAAATTTAGAATTATGTAAAATTTAGGGCAATTGGGGACGGGCTTATTTGGTCCTAGAAACAAAAACTTATAATAGGATTATAAAACTGTCCGTAATTAACCCTAGAAAAAAGGAGGAAAAAAGATGTTATTAGAAAACAAAACAGTATTAATTATGGGAATTAGAAATAAGTGGAGTATTGCATGGGGAGCAGCAAGGTCAGCTGCTGACAATGGTGCAAAAGTGCTATTTACTTTTATGGGAGAGGAAAATAGAGAAAAAATAGAAGATTTAATATCAGAAATACCAAATGCAAAAGCATATACTTGTGATGCTTCTAGCGATGATTCTATAAAGGAATGCTTTGAAAAAATAAAAGCTGAAAATGGAAAATTAGATGGTATATTACATAGTATAGCACATGCTAATACAGAAGACTTAAGAAATGACTTTATTACAACAAGCAGAGAAGGATTTTCTCATGCAAATGATGTAAGTGCATATTCTTTTGTAGCTGTTGCAAGAATTGCAGATGAATTAGATATGTTAAATGAAGGTGCTAGTTTAGTATCTTTAACATACTATGGTTCTACTAAAGTACTTCATGGATACAATGTAATGGGAGTTGCAAAAGCAGCGTTAGAAACAAGTGTTAGATATTTAGCAGATAATTTAGGAAAGAAAAATATTAGAGTAAATGCTGTTTCAGCAGGACCAATTAAAACATTATCTGCAAAAGGAATAAAAGATTTTGGAAGTATACTAGATGTTGTGGAAGAAAAAGCACCACTTAGAAGAAATGTAACAACAGAAGAAGTAGGAGATGTAGTATCCTTCTTATTCAGCAAGATGGCTTCTGCCATTACTGGGCAAGTAATTTATGCAGATAATGGATACAACATAATGGGAATTTAGGAAAAGTGAGAAAAAAGGGACAGACCCCAATTTATCATTTTGGGGTCTGTCCCTTTTTTCTCACTTTTCCTTTTCTTGTTCATGGCTATATTTTAGCTTGGTCGCCATGCCACCTCTTATGTGTCTTTCAGCTTTGTTCTCATCTAAAACGCTTCTTACTTCTGCTGCTAAACAAGGGCTTATTTTTAGTAATCTTTCACTTACGTCTTTATGTACTGTTGTTACTTTTCGTAACGGTAGAATATTGATTTCTTATATCATCAAAATTCGTAATTACTGTAGGCCCACTTCCAATTTCATTTAATAATTTTAATCTTACTTCTACATTTCCTTCGCTATCTACATAAATAGCATCTATTATTGTTTTAAGCATTGCATTTGTAATTGTTTCATTGTTTAAAATGTCATCTACTGTTTTTATTGTTTTT
>CALXVO010000093.1 GCA_944392065.1 uncultured Clostridia bacterium
CCCAATTTCTCACTTAAAGTGGTATAAAAAACTAATTATAGGTAATACTATAATTAGTTTTAAAAATTTATGTCTGTCCATAATTAGGAGGGGATACTGTGAAATCATATTGGATAAAAAGCATGGAAGATAAGGATAAAAAGAAGTTCGGTTCATTAGAGGAAAACACGAAAACCGATATATGCATTATTGGTGGAGGTATTACTGGATTATCTATAGCTTATAATTTAAGTAAATATAAGATAAGAACAGTGCTTATAGAAAAAGATGAGATTTGCATGCAAACAAGTGTGAATAGTACAGCGAAAATAACAAGCCAACATGGATTGATTTATAAGTATTTGACAGACTCAAAAGGAATAGATTTTGCTAAGAAGTATTATGAGGCAAATGAAAATGCAATAAGAAATATAAAAAATATTATAGAAAAAGAAGGGATTGAATGCGATTTTGAGTATCAGCCAGCATATATATTTACGCAAAAAGTCCAAGATGTACAGAAAATAAAAGATGAGGTAGAAGCGGTAAATGCCTTTGGAGGAAAGACAAAATTTATAGAAGCAAAAGATATTCCAATTAATAAATTAAAAGGTGTAGAATATGTGGAAAACAGTAATCAAAAACTAAAGATAAGTGGAGATAATATCGAAAAAGAAAACTTAAATTTAGAAAGAGACGAAGTTAAAGAGAGAATGAAGCAAGTGCTCCCTATTAAGGCTATAGCAGGAATTGAATTTGAAAATCAAGCTCAATTTAATCCATACAAATATGGAATGTCTTTAGCAAAAATATGTAGTAATCATGGTACTAAAATATATGAACATACAATGGCTGTAGATGTAGATACAGATGATGAAGACCAGTATTATATAGTAACACTGAAAAATGGATGCAGTATAAAAGCAAAAAATATAGTGATAGCGACTAAATATCCAATTGTAAATATACCAGGTTTTTATTTTATGAAAATGTATCAATCTACAAGCTATGCAGTTGCAATGGAAACAAAGCAGAGACTATTTGAAGGAATGTATATAGATTCAGAAGAACCGACGATATCTTTAAGGACAGCAAAGTATGGAGATAAATATTTACTTATTGTAGTAGGATTTGATCATAAAACAGGTGTAGAAATTGATTTAAGCAATTCTTACCGATATTTAGAAGAAGTAGCAAAAAGTTTATATCCAGAAGGGAAAATAAAATATCATTGGAATACAGAAGATTGTATTACTCTTGATAAAATACCATATATAGGCAAGTTTTCAAACATGTGGGAAAATGCCTATGTAGCTACTGGATTTAATAAATGGGGGATAACAACTTCCAACATAGCCGCAGAAATAATAACAGATAAAATATTAGGAGAAAATAACGAGTATGAAGAAGTTTTTAAATCTACAAGACTAGAACCAATTAAAAACATAAAAGAAGTAACAAACATGGTAAAGGAAAGTGTTAATTCTTTGCTGATAAAAAAATTAGAAGTACCTCAAGAAGAGGCAAATCAAATACAAAATGGAGAAGGAAAAATTATAGAAGTAAATGGACAAAAAATTGGCGTATATAAAGATAATGAAGGAAAAATTTATAAAATAAATCCTGTATGTAAGCATTTAGGATGTGAGCTTTCATGGAACAATTTAGAAAAAACATGGGACTGTCCATGTCATGGTTCAAGATATGATTATAAGGGAAATTTAATTTACGGTCCAAGTGTAAAAAATTTAGATAAATAAAAAAATTGGACAGGAGGGACACTCCTTTTTGTCCAATTTTTTGGACGCTTGGGACACTCCTCTCCTAAAGATTTACGACTTGCAACTTAATTTTAATAAATATAGATTATAATGTTTTATTTCGCTAGAGTATAACTATTGGGAAGTTAGGATTACGTGATATAATTTGAAAGTAATGAATAATAATAGAGCAAGGAATCCATGTAAAAGTAAAATTAATTAATAATAAGATTTATTGTTACGACATCCTAGAACAAGCTGTGAATCGTAACATTTATTAATCTAACAATATTTTTATGACAACTATTGAATAATTTGACTAAATACTATATAATGTTAGAAATTCTATTAATATTTATATTTATTTTTCAAATCTAAAGAATTTTATCTAACTACATTATTTCTATGTAATATCCATTAAAAACAAATTTAAAATTAAAGGAGAAATTATATGGGTTTAGATTTTTTTAATAATTTAAAGGAAAATCTTGAAAAAAATGATACTTTATCGAAGATTACAGAGGGAATATCAGATTTTATAGGAGAACTTTCTGAGGCATTGCAAAAAAGCGTGGCAGGAAAGGGGATAAATATTGTTAGTGAGATTGCATCTAATCATAAATTAACTATAGCTTCAGAAAATAGCATAATAAAAACAAGAAATGAAATAATAAAAGAATATGCAAATAATACAAAAGAAGAAGGAGCTCTTTATTTTATAATAGATAAAATTGAAGGGAAAGATAGATATAAGGCATGGCAATTTAATGATGATAAGCGTACACAGATAGAAATAAACGCCAATGACTTACCTTCGGATGCAAATGTAAATAGCATAATGAGAATAAAAGATGGGAAATTGATAACAGATAGTGAAGCAACTAAAACAGTTATAAATGATATAAAAGAAAAAGCGGATGAGATAATAGAAAAACAAGACAAAAAAATCAAAGAATACAAAAAAGAAGGTCATACATATCTTGTAACAGAAGACTTAAATGGAAGAATATTTTTGTGGGATTCCACAGAAAAGCCAACATATGAAATAGAAGATATATATTTCCCAGAGGAACTAAAAGATAAAGCCAAAGAAGGAAACAGCTTTATATATCAAAATGGGACATATATACATATTTCATGAGAAAGATATTTTGCTGTGACTATCTCTGAGGCAATGGTAAAACACATGTTGTCGCTTTGCTTAGACGTCCGAGGCAGACTAAACTTATTGGATATAAAAAATCGTTATAAATAGTGGAATAGCAAACAAAAAGTTGATTTTTTCTATACAATAAAAAAACTGTATATTTCTATACAGTTCCTTTTAGATATATAATATAATTAAGAATTAGTTCCAATGCAAAATCAAATCAAAAGTTTTATTTTCGTTAGCCAATAGCTTCTTCACTTTCGCCAGTTTTATAATCTATTGTAATGCCAGGTTGCACATTATAACAATATACATTAAAACAAATTCCTTCGCCATTGTCTTCAACCGACTTTGCTTCAATTTGTACTCCACTTGCTACTAAATTATTGTTTTCATAAATGGGTGTTACTCTATATAGAACGTGATTATCAGTTTCTTTTATATACTCAGCTACCTGATTCTCAAATGGTAACATTCCCTCTGTATTCATGTATCTTGTACCTGTGATAAGATTTTTTTCATTTGCATTTTCATTGCTAAGCTGATATCCTATTAAATGGCATCTATTATATAAATAACTACCATCCACACTGTCATATTTCTTATTTATCCAGCCAGAAGGTTCTACATTAGAAATACTTTCCCTTTCATCATCCTCAGATGGCATTGTATCAATACTTAAGCAAGCAAAAGCAACTCCACATCTGCCAAGCGAATCTAAATCCGAATATTTTTCAAAAGACTCTGCTTTAAAATCACTTTCTTCGAAGTCTGGCTCATTGTTATTTAAAATGATATATGGTTCATTTTTGTAGTCTGGAATAGTGCTTAAATCAAATGAAATTACACTATTACTAGAACTTGTGTAAACAGTATCATTTTTAAAATTAATACTGTTATCTAAATATTCTCGAATGTTAGGGTTGAGATATCCTATAATACCAACACAAATTACAGCAATTAAACTAAATAATAACTTAATTGAATTCTTACTTCTTTTTCTTCTACCCATAAAAACCTCTTCTATTTATTATAATTTCAACAATTAAAAAGCCTACTAAAAAAATTAGACATGCTCCACATAACATATGTCTATTGTAATCTATATGAAGTAAAAAAATCAACATCTGAGATTAATTTTTAAAAAATCTCTAAATATCATTGCAGTTCTATGTTATGTATTACCGCCGATATGTTCTTGTGATTTAGACAACGGATACTTTGTGCTTAAATCATTTACATAGAAGTAATCATGTTCATTTAAAATATGTACAAGCTGTCTTTAATAATTACTCTATGGGGCTCTACATACGTTAAATTGGCATGCTTAATTATTCTTAAACAACAATTTGTTATTTGAGGTTGTTCCTTTCCATTAAATTTTAAACGGCACGCCCATTCGATTTTAGAGATGAATTCTTTACTCATATCGATTTCTTTTTTGTAATTTGTAACATAATATAACAAAAACCTCCTCTTTTAAAGATTTTTAGCCAATAAAAGTCCAACTCCTAAGAGTTGGAATAAGATTTTTGTGTTCATCAAAATTTTTCAAGTCTTAAAATTAAGTTATATGAAGACTTTCAAAAAGTTCGACGAAAATTGTCTGTGGTGCGCCTGGAGGGACTCGAACCCCCGATCTGCAAGTTCGTAGCCTGCCATTCTATCCAGCTAAACTACAGGCGCAAGTATTATAAGAACTTTAGAAATTTTAAATATAATAAAATTTGGATAACCCTCTGGGGAAATTCAGGGGAAAATAAAATTGATATTGAAAATCAAAAATTAAGTCTACACATAATTATACTTTGATTTATAAAAAAATTCAATAGAAAATTCAAAAAAAACTTGCCAATTCAAAAAAAATATGCTATTATATTATAGTGTTAAATAAATCGAGGTGTAGCGCAGTTGGTAGCGCGCGTGGTTTGGGACCATGAGGTCGCAGGTTCGATCCCTGTCACC
>CALXVO010000094.1 GCA_944392065.1 uncultured Clostridia bacterium
GAAGGATATGATAAAGAAGGATATGATAAAGAAGGATATGATAAAGAAGGATATGATAAAGAAGGATATGATAAAGAAGGATATGATAAAGATGGATTTGATAGATGGGGTTATGACAGAGAAAGATATGACAAAGAAGGGTATAATCGATTCGGATATAATAAAGCGGGATATGATAGACGAGGGTTTGACAGAAAAGGAATTCATAAAGATACATTGACAGAATATGACAAAGAAGGATATGATAAAAAAGGATATAACCAGGAAGGATATAATAGAGAAGGTATAGATAGAACTGGAAAAAACAGAGAAGAAAGAGCTGAAATACAACAACAACAAAGAAGAAATTGGCTAGGATTACGAGGAAAGGCTGAAAGATTAGCAAAAGGAAAAATGACAATAGAAGAATATATAATGACATCTAAAACAAGTATAGAAGAATTAATTACATTTGCTAAAAAGGAACATTTGTCAGCAGATATAATAAGAGGACTTTATAAATATAAAAGTTCATATAAAACTTATACCAGACCATTTAAGAAAGAAGAATATTTGGAAACTACTTTTTTAATAATAGATGGAGAAGAAATAAGACCAACAGAACAAGAAGTAGATGCTTGTATAGAGTATTTAAAAGCGAATGGCTCTTTAATATGTGATAAAACAGTTAGAACTACAATATCACAATATAAAAGAGGAGAAATAGATATAACACAAAGACCAGAACAAGTAGTAGAAGAAAGTACAAAAACGCAATTAGAAACTTTAGAAGATGAGCAAAGAGGACTACAAGAAACATTAGAAAATGTTGAACAATTAGAAAATGAAGTTGCACAAGCAGAAAAAAAAGATAAATCTATAAAAATAGGAGATTAGAATAATGAGTAAAGGAATGATAGAATATAAAGAAAATTTTATATCAAAAATAAAAAAATTCTTTAAAAGGTTATTTGGCAGAAATGAATATATACAAGAGAATATAGAAAGTAAAAAAGAACTTAACAAAATGGAGAAAAATAATTTTAAGGAAAGTATAGAAGTAAAAGAAGATGAGGAAGAATTAAAGATTATAAAATTGCAAACAGAATATAAAGCAGGTAATATTCTTGAAGAAGATATGACAGATGAAGAACACGAAAAACTGATAGATTTATATAAAAAACAGAATAAAGAATTGGAAGAGAAAATAGAAACAAAAAAACATAAAATAAGAAAAAAATTAGATGACTTAAAAGCATCGTAAAGAAGTAAATATGTTATCATATATAGTTAGAAATTGCAGTATTTATTTGTCCAAAATCAAATGTGGGTGAATTAGATGATTATAAACAGGTATTCACCGATATTATCTCTGATAGAATAAAACAAAAATATAGATAAAAAGCAAGAACGAATTTTCGTAAAAAAGTATTGAAATAATTTTAAACTTGTGATATAACTAATATATCAAATAAAACAAGATAAATTTAAACGAAATTCAGTTGTTCGGAATTTCCGAACAACTGAATTGAGAAAGGAATAATATGGAAAATTACGGACAATTAATTTTGTATAAAAGCAATAATGGTAAGAAAAATATAGAAGTAAAATTATATGGTGAAACAGTTTGGCTAAATCAAAAACAAATAGTTGAATTATTTGAATCCAGTAAGTCTAATATAAGTGAACACATAAAACATATATTTGAAGAAAATGAACTAGAAGAAGAAATAGTGTCTAGAACATTTCCTATAAGAGCAAATGATGGAAAGACATATAATGTGAAATATTATAACTTAGATATGATTTTAGCAATTGGTTATAGAGTAAGAAGTGATATAGGAACAACCTTTAGACAATGGGCAACAGAAACACTAAAAGAATATGTCGTAAAAGGATTTGCTTTAAATGATAAATTATTAAAAAATGCTGGAGGGGGAACTTATTTTAAAGAGTTACTTGCTAGAATTAGGGATATTCGTACATCAGAAAAAGTATTTTGGAGACAAATACTTGATATTTATGCAACAAGCATAGATTATAATCCTAAAGCTGAAATTTCAATTGAATTTTTTAAAGAAGTGCAAAATAAAATGCATTGGGCATCACATGGACATACTGCAGCAGAAATTATAATGCAAAGGGCAGATAGTGAAAAAGATTTTATGGGATTAACTAATTTTGAAGGAGATACCCCAACATTACAAGAAGCAACCATAGCTAAGAATTATTTAACAGAAGAAGAACTTGATGTGTTAAATAGAATTGTCAGTATGTATTTGGATTATGCAGAATTACAGGCTTTAAACGAAAATCCTATGACTATGAGAGATTGGGCAAATGAATTAGATTATTTTATAAAAATGAATAGAAAAGATGTATTAAAGACAAAAGGAACCGTATCTCATGAAGAGGCTTTAGAAAAAGCAAGATCAGAATATAAAAAATACAAAGATAGAATAAGTTTAAATCCAACAGAAGTAGAATTACATTATTTAGAAGCAACAAACGAACTAAAGAAGCTAACTGATAAAAAATAAGAAACTAGTATAATAAAAACAAATAAATATAATATCAAGGAGTTAAAAGATGTTAAATAAAAATAGAATAATAAATGAATTAACAAATAAAGAATTTATAGTAAGAAATGCAATATATGAACATATATGTGATTTGCACTTATATGATGATAAAGATATAAATAAAGCATTTATAGTTTTTTTACAAGATAATTATCATTTAGAAATAAACTATGCAGGGTTAATTTATTCAAAATTAAACAAAGATATAATAGAATGTTTAATACAAATTCATTTTAATGAAAAAGATGAAAATATTAAAGAAAAAATAGAATATGTATTAGTAAATCATTATGAATTAATAAAAGATTTGAACTATAATTTTGAGGAAATTTTTCAGGATGAATATAGTTTAATATTATACAAAAAAATTAAACATTTTATTAATAAAAAACCCGAAGAACTATTAGAACTATATATAAAAAATATTGAACAATATTATTTAGAAGATGAAGAAACATATGCTTCTAATATATTAAGAAGAGGAATGGAAATAGCATTAACTCAAACAGAACAGGGAAAAATTGTATTTGTTTTATATGTTTTATCTCTTATGAGGGTGAAAGAATTAAACAGTAAGGCTCTAAAAGATATAATAACAGATAATCATCTAATGGAATTTCGAAGAATGCATTTACCATACTTAATACATCCGTTATGTAGAATTGCAAACGATTCATATGCAAGTATTATATTATTGTTTTATTTTACAGATATGGATTTTCTAGAATATGCAGATGAGTGTAATCATTATTTTTCGAATATCTATAACAAAGAATTCCTTGAAAATTATATGGAAATATTAAAGAAATTTGAGAAAAGAGAATTGCCAGATTATTTTTACGATATAGCAGAATATTTAAATTCAAAAGAAATAGATGATTTTTTATTAGAAAAAATAAATACAAGTAAAGACAAAGAAGTTATATCAAATATAATTCGAATATTAGCAAGTAAATTTGATAATAGGATTATTGAAATAGCTTTAGATAAAATAAAAAATGATGATTTTTATAATGAGGATGAAGAACTATATTTAGCATTAGCACCACTATTGATTATAGAACAAAGAAACGATGAAATATCAAAAAAGATTATTAAAGAATCAAAAGATTTTTTTAATACAGAAGACATTTTAGAATTTGAAGATGATTATGGAGAGGAAGGAGATGAGTGGATAAATGAATTTTATCAGTTTCAAAATAATTTAAGAGATTTTTTGTTAAAAGATAAATCACATATAAAAAAATATAAAAAAGCTAGAAAAATACATGGTGAAATAATTGATAGTATGATGCGTTATTTTGAAAGTTCAAAATATAAGGAAAACATAGAAAAACAGTATAAGGAAGTAATAAAGCAAAAGAACAATAACATAGACCAAATTGATATTTTTTTTGACACAAGAACACAATTAGGAGTACAAGCACTTGCAAATGTTGTTATTTATAAAAATATAGAAAATATGAATTGTATTACAGAAGAATTTTTACAAACTAATAGATACAAGAAAAAAGAGAAAGAAGAATTTTTAAAAAGCATGTTAGATTCAAAAGCAGGACTATACGAAATCATAAAAACGGATTTTGAAGAAGCACAAGTGTATCTAAAGAATGTTTTAAATGGAGAAATAACAAAACTTACAGATATTGGAATGAGTGGAAATAAAAACAATACAGGACATTATTTCTATACGAGAATAATATCGTATAACGATATAAATTTTGGTACAGGACTAAGTCTTATATTTGATAAAAAAGATAAGTTCATACAAAAATGGATTAAAGACAATAAAAAGGAATATAACAAAAAACAGGAAATATTTAGATTTTTAGAATTATATAATAAGTATAGAGACGATGAAAACAAAATAGTGGCACATATGAATAGATTCTAAATATATAATTAATGTTTAATATGATAAAAAGTGGTGAATTGTAAAAATAAAATCTATGATAAAAAAGTTCTAGAATTTCAAGAAATTACTTGAAATTTTAGGACTTTTAATATATAATAGCGACAATAAAATAACACACAAAATAATATGTTATTGATACATTATAAATGGAGGTGCAAAATGAAAAAGTCTAATGAAGAAAAAAGAGTTGTAATATATTGCAGAGAAAGTAGAGATGACTATGGTGAAAACTATGAAAGAATTGAAACACAAAGAGATTTACTTGTAAAATATTGTAAAGGTCATGGATATACAAATATAGTAGATATTATAATGGATGATGACAAAAGTGGTACAGACTTT
>CALXVO010000095.1 GCA_944392065.1 uncultured Clostridia bacterium
GTTCTTACAATATATTTAACATCAATTTCTATATGAGAACTTGTTCCAATTCCCAATAAGCTTATATTTCTAATGTTATTAACTCTATCTAATCCCAAAAATAAAAAATGCTCTTGTATAGCATCTTTTATTTCTTGTACTTCTTCTAGATTAAAAATATCTTCAGGTTTATTTACTTTTCTTTTTATTTTTTCATCTTGCAATTTCTTCATTATTTCAATTTCTATTATTATTACCTCCATAAAAAAAGAACTATATAGTTTTCTATATAATTCTTACAATACTAGTTTTTTTCAAAAGCCCTAGAATCGATTTTAAGGCATTTTAATTTTTTATGAAATAAATTATACATCTTTTAAATACTCTTTTTTAGTTTAATAGAATAATAACTTACAATTGATAACAAAATGGTGCTAATTCTTCAGTCCCAATATCATTCAATATTGCTTTTGCTTTTTGGTCTGGCATTCCAAACCTTTGCGATAAATATCTAAGAGAGGCGGCGAGTTCTCCATCTGGTCCACCATATTGTGATATTATAAATTTTGCAAGTTTTGGATTTGGGCATTTTATATTAATTGGATATTGTAACACTTTATTATAAGTCCACATTAAAATCACTCCTTTCCCATGGCCATGGTTCTTCTAACCATCTCCATTTATTGCAAGGATAATAGATGGTAAGTGGGCCAAATATTCTTTGATATTTATCTTTTATTTCTTCTAATTGGTTGCAATACTCTTTGTGTAAACAAATAGCTTTTCTATCATCTGGATGTGTATCCAAATATTCAGAAATATCTACTACTGCAAAACTTAAACATTTTATTTGTTTCATCATTTCAGCTCTTACTCTGTTTCTATTTTGCATACATTCTTCTTGATTGCAACTATTGCAACAATTTAAATCATCACTAAGTGCTTGTGCTGTGTTATATCCAAATGCAGCATTTATCCCTTGAGGTGTATATTGACAGTCATTTTGTGTATTATACCCATTATACATACTATTTCTGTTTTCATTATTATTTTCCATTATCCATTACACCCCTCTCCTATTTCATTTCTTCCTTGTAGATAGTTTATAAATTCCATGCTTTGACCAGGAACATATGGACTAACTAATTCCGGAAATATAGTTCCATTTTTTAATCCACAACATGGTGTGAACGTTTTATCTAAAGTTTGAATTGGCACATAGCTTTGAGCAAGCATTGGATTAGATGGAAATACGCTTGTTTCTTCATCAAATCCACAACCGCAATCATAATCATTCATATAGCAATTATCCATATTGCAACAATTATTATCATAATTTGAAACATTGTCACATACGTCCTCTAATACTTGATTACTGTTACAATACATGCAATTACGTCTTCTGAATCTATTATACATATTCTTTCCTCCTGTTCATATGTTATACTACATAATATGATTATTTTATGTAAATTGATACTCATTTTATAAATGTTTACACCTTCTCCTCTTAGAAAAACTGATGTTTTTTAGGCAATACATCATTGTGACAGAAACAGAGCAACCTTGGTTGCCCAAGTTTGTTGACAAACCCCTATTTTTTGAAAAATCGTGACTTGAAACCATATAAGAAAAGTCGATTTTTCCTATACAATAAAAAAGGTATACTAAAAATATTAGTAATACCTCTTTTTGTATAAATTATACATTTAAATTCATTTTATTCGACTTTTAAAATTCCACCAATTGTTTTGTTCATATCTGAATGTTGACCATCAAGTATTGATGCTCCTCCAGCTATAGCTATTAGTTCTCCTTTTTCAAGTATTCCTACTTTTTTTGCCTTCTCCACTCCTGCTTCTATCATATCATCTATGCTACCTTTTCTTTCTACTAAAATTGGATGAACATTACATACTAATGCTAATTGTTTACTAACTTCTTCATTTGGAGTTATTGCATATATAGGACATTTTGGCATAAATCCTGCTAGATTCATTGCTGTTCTTCCTGTATTTGTATATGCAAATATAGCTTTAGTATCTAGATTCATTGCTGTCATACATGTAGAATAATTTAAATTAAACTCATAATCTTTTTCTATTATTGGAAATTCTTTATTTCTAAATCTTTTCCAATATTTTATAGAATTTTCTATTGATCTAGCAATTTTATCCATTGTTTTTACACACTCTATTGGATATTTTCCTGCTGCTGATTCAGCAGAAAGCATTATTGCACTTGTTTGATCATATATTGCATTAGCAACATCACTTACTTCAGCTCTTGTTGGTCTTGGATTATTTACCATCGATTCTAACATCTGTGTTGCAGTTACAACTATTTTTCCTGCTTTATTACATTTCTTTATGAATTCTTTTTGTCTAATTGGAACTTCTTCCATTGGAATTTCAACACCTAAGTCCCCTCTAGCAACCATTATACCATCAGAAACTTCAAGTATTTCATCAAAATTATCTATTCCTTCTCTGTTTTCAATTTTTGAAATAACTTTAATGTATTCTCCACCATTTTCCTTTAACACTTTTTTAATATTTACTACATCTTCTGCTTTCCTTATAAATGATGCAGCTATGTAATCAAATCCATTTTTTATACCAAATAGAATATCAGATTTATCTTTTTCTGTCATACTTGGAAGTTGTATCTTAGAGTTTGGAATATTTATACTTTTCTTATTTGTTAGTCTTCCACCATTTTGTACTCTGCATACAACATCTTTTCCATCTATTTTCTCTACAATAATTTCAATCAATCCATCATTGATAAGAATTTTTGTTCCCACTTGAACTTCATTATATAAATTTTTATAAGTAACAGATACTTTTGTATCGTCACCTTCTACATCTTCATTTAATAGCGTAAATGTATCTCCTTCTTTTAAAATTGCTTCACCCGTAGCAAATTTTCCTATTCTTATTTCTGGTCCTTTTGTATCAAGAAGCATTGCAACTGGTAGTCCTACTGCTTCTCTTGCTTTTTTAAATGTTTCAATTCTTGCCCCTTGTTCTTCATAATCGCCATGTGAAAAGTTAAATCTAGCGACATTCATTCCTGCTTTAATTAATCCTTCCATCATTTCTTGTGCATCTACTGCTGGTCCTAAAGTACAAATAATTTTTGTTTTTCTTGGCATATTTATTCATCTTCCTTTCTTTTTTCTAAATCACGCTTTTTCATTGTATAGGAAAAATTAACTTTCTATTTGATATTTCTATATTCTTAACAATTTTTCCGTATACAACAAGGTTAAGTTTCCTTGGACCGTGCATATTCGCAAAGCGAAATGCACATATGTGCGTCGAAAGCTTTGCTTTCGCAAACGCACACTTTTCTTATTATATCACATTCAATTCAAAATTTCTACCCCTATTTTAAATTTTATAGTAGATCTCTAGGTTCGTTTAAATTCTTATTTGTTTCTTTTGTTTCATTATATCTATCTATAAAATATAAAGGTCTTCCTTTCGTTTCATAAAATGCTCTTCCCAGATACTCTCCTATTACCCCTAAGAAAACAAGCTGTATTCCTCCTAAGAATAATATTATAACCATAGTTGATGCATAACCAGGCACTTCTACTCCAGAAACTATAGTCTTAATAATAATGTACAGCATATATATAAACCCAACAATAGAAACCATTATTCCTATTATTGCTGACCATCTTAAAGGAGAAGTTGTAAAAGAAGTTATTCCATCTATAGATAAATCGATTAATTTTTTGTAATTCCACTTTGTTTTTCCTGCTGCTCTTGGATCTCTATCATATAATATTTCTTTTTTTTTATATAGTTTATTTCTAAATAAACCTTTTGTATATCTTTGCGATTCACGGATAGATTTTAGTGCTTCTACACATCTTCTATCTAACAATCTAAAATCTCCCGTATCTTTCTGTATTTGGATTTTAGTAAACGCTTGTAACACTTTATAATACATTGTTGATGTAAACTTCTTTAGCCAACTTTCACCTTTTCTTGAACGTCTTTTTGCATATACATCATCATAGCCTTCTTCCCAATATTTAAGCATTTCCGAAATTAATTCTGGTGGATCCTGTAAATCAGCATCTATTATAACTACTGCATCTCCTTTGCTATAATCAAGTCCTGCTATCATTCCAGTTTCCTTACCAAAATTTCTAGATAAATTTAAATAATTCACTCTTTTATCTTTTTCTCTTAACTCTTGCATTATTTTTAAGCTATCATCTTTGCTACCATCATTTACAAATAATATTTCAAAATCATATTTAGCATTTTCATCCATTAGTTTTTTTAGCCTATCATATAGCATATGTAAAACTTCTTGTTCATTATACGCGGGTACTAATATTGTTACTAATTTTTTTTCTTTTTCCATAAAATAACATATTCCTTTCTCTGTTCGTGCCGTTTCCAAATTTTATATTGTAGGAAACAAATTCCAAAGTCAACGGCTGTTCCGACCATTTTTTATTGTATTTCTCCTATATATTATCACAAAAAAAATAAATAGTAAATATTACTATCTATTTTCTAGAAATTTCATGTTATTATTTGCTACTGTTCAGTGTAGAATTTAATTTTACAACTATGTCTTAGTAGTATGTATATTTAGAAAATTTTTGAAGTACTGCTTAA
>CALXVO010000096.1 GCA_944392065.1 uncultured Clostridia bacterium
AAGAAAACTTAATGAGAAGTAATATAAAAATAAAGCAGGAGGTTACTATTATGAAAAAAGAAAGTATATTAAAATCTGTAAAAATCTTTGGAGTCAGCTATGAGTTAAAAGTGTTATATAAACGTGTAAAAAATCCAAAATTAGATTTAAAAGAAAAATCAATAGAAATAAGCCTTCCAACAAAATATAAAAAAATTCAAAATGATATTATCATAGAAATATTACTTCAAAAAATGTATGATGCAATAGCAAATAAAGAACTAGAAGTAATTATGGAAAAAGTAAGAACCACTCTAAAGTTTGCACCAGAAGATTATAAAATAATGAGATTAGATAGAAGACTAGCAAAATGCTTGGCAAATAGAATTATTATCAATCCAGACATCGTAAGATATAGAAAAGAAATAATGGAATATGTTGTATTTTATGAATTTTGTAGATTAAAAATAAACAAAACAAGCAAAAAATTCTATGATATGCTAAGACAATACATGCCTAATTATGAGAAATATGAATTTGAACTAGTAGGAGTTAATTATTAGAAAAAATGTTGAAAATATTAAAGAATAAAATAAACTCTTAATTTTCAATTTGCATACAAATAAATTTATTACTTGATGTAGAATATGCATCTTCTACATCAAAAAAGGTATACCATTGATACTACTATAAAAATATGAAAGAAATAAAAATAGAAGATATTAATAAATAGAGAATAGTAGATATCAATCACTTAAGCTAAAAAATAGAACAAAATAAATTTCTGAACAAACCCAAAAAAAAGAAATGAAATATTTATGAATAAATGATATGGCCATATCAAAATTAAAATCGAAAAAATTCTAATATTCTCATAAAGATTGGGAACATTATATATGTGAAAAATAAAAAAAGCAATATGTTTGGTAAAAAATGTAAAAAAAGTTAAAAAATATGTCGAATTTTGTCAAAAAAGGAAATTCTTATTATATTATGTATTATATTATGTATTATATATTATACATTAAGTGTATTATGCAAGAAGAATTTTTGAAATATACATACTACTAAGACATAGTTGTAAAATTAAATTCTACACTAAACAGTAACACATATACTACAAATTTACACTGAATTGTAACAAAAACATTCTTGCATAACCAATAAAATGCCAGTATCTATAAAGGAAAGTTACTTGTACTTATTTAAAACATATTTTTCATATTTTAAGGTAGCTATTTCAGGATTGTATGGTCCATTAAAATCCTTAATTGGTGCAAATTCCTCTTCCTTATTTACTCTAAGTAAAGCAATGTTGTCAAAGTAAGAAAATGCATTAAATACAAATTGCTCGAATTTATATACATTAGGTCCTTCAGGAATTTGTTTCATTCCTTCATAATTAACAAAAGCATTTTTCCTAAAGGCTCTGTGGTAAGATAATTTAATAGTAGACATCTTCTTAATAGAATTTAAACTAAAAAGGTGTGCTAGCATATTAGTTTCTCTATATAAATAATTACCTTTTTCATCTGTAATTCTAGACAATTCTTCAGTAAAATTTTCGCAATCAACAATAGCAGGTTTATTATCTCTTCTAGCAAAAATCCATGAAACATCGGATGGATTTGATTTAAATAATGTTTTAGAACCTATTTCACATTTAGACTCTATTGTATAACCTATAAAAATAGGATCTAATGGATCTAGCAATACATTATCCACACCACCAACAAATAACCATTGTATATTCCTTTGTTCCATACTTTTAATTAAATTAGCTTTTTTCAAAGAAGAGAATAAATTTCCATTTCCATTTGAAGCTACATTTATCTTATATATTTCGGAAAGAACTAACTTACCATTTACATCAATTATAGGTAAATTATCTTGAGTAAAAAATGTAATATTATTTCTATCATAACCAAAATAATTATTATGTTCAAAAAAATCAATAGTATCAAAATAATTATTTGTACTAGTCATAATATACCAAGGTATAGACACATTATATTTTAAAGAAGCTAATCTTATGTAATCACAAACTATTTCAAATAAAGATTTTTTAGGAGAAGTATCTAAAGTAAAAGAACCTTTAGGACCATTAAAGCCAAGCCTAGAACCCTGGCCACCAGCTAAAGTAATAACACCTATATTGCCAGATTTAATAGCCTTAATCCCAGTATTACAATATTGCTTTGCTTTATAACTAGGCAAAGCTTGCTTATCAACATATTTTAAAGGTTCTATTTCTTCTGTAGACCTATATATTTCTACTTTAGACTCTTCATATAACTGTAAAATTTCTTTAAAATCTATATTCAATATTTGATTTAGCAAAAAAGTCTTTTGAGAATCAGTAAGTTCTCCATAAAAATTTAATAAATGTTCTTGATCATATTTCTTTAAGATACTTTTTACAGTTTTCAGTTTATCCTCCATAAGGGACATCCTCCATAATTAAGTATTTTACAAGTTCGATTTGGCATTAAAATAATTAGTTGCACTTTTTAGTTCAGCAATCAATTTATCTTTACTAGGCAAACTAGAATTTCTCAAAAGTTCAATTTCTTTTTCTATATCGTAAGGCAATCTTACCAAATTAAAATTAATAGTAGAAAATTCTTTTGAATCTAAATTACCCTCTAGTATAATATATGATGCAACAGTTGAAAATTTATTAGTTTTATCATAAAAATCATCATTTAGCATTTCAATAGGCATTCCCACACTACCGAGGATTAAATATAGTTTTATTACGTATTCTTAGTATGTTAGGAGTATGAATGTGACCATATCCTACAATATCTGGAATAGGATCTAATTTACTTTTTCCAATAAATTCGGTATTTTCAAACAACTCCATAGCATTGTGAATTTCAGTAGCAGAATATATTGTGTTACTATTTGAAAACATTGGATTAAAAACATAATCTAATCCAAAAGGAGAGGAATGAAATAACCTTATTAAATATCCGACTCATATAAAATTCGTACGAAACCGGAAGATTATATATAAAAGAAGCCCTTTCTTCACCGATTAAATCTCTTGTCCAAAATCTACCCTTAGGAATATCTGGTCTAGTTACAGCTTCATCACAATTACCTTTTAAAATCACATCACATTTTTCTCTAAGCAAATCTATTACCAAATCTGAATTACAACTTTTTAAAACACTATCACCTAAACAAAAAATTTTATTAATACTTCTGCTTTCTATGTCTTTTATAACAGCTTTAAGAGCAGTAATATTACCATGTACATCAGAGATAATTGCAACCCTATCCATAACTACACCTCCGTTTAAAAAGATATATAACAATTATAATATAAAAAAATATATAATTCAATAAGAGTATAACAATTAAAAAACTTTTGTATATTATATATAATAAGTTGTGATTTAAAACATAATAAGTCAAATTAATTAATAAATGGCGAGGTGTAAAATGCTAAAACATATAGGAAATACTCCAATGATAAAAATAGCATATAAAAATAAAGAAAATATAAACTATATATATACAAAATTAGAATCATACAATCCAACAGGAAGTATAAAAGATAGAATAGCATATTATATAATAAACAAAGCAAAAGAAAGAGGAAAATTAAAACCGAATATGCCCATAATCGAAGCAACAAGTGGAAATACAGGAATATCCATTTCTGCTCTTGGAGCATATTATAAACATCCTGTGTATATTTTTATGCCAGACTGGGCAAGTGAAGAAAGAGTAAAACTAATGAAAGGTTATGGAGCAAACGTAAAACTCATATCAAGAGCAGAAGGAGGATTTAAAAAATGTTTGGAAGAAGCAGAAAAATTAGCAAAAGAAAAGGAAGGATTTTTAGCTAATCAATTTGCAAACACAGACAATTTGCTAGCACATTACGAAACAACTGGAAATGAAATAGTAAACCAACTACCAGAAAAAATATCGGCATTCATTTCGGGGGTGGGGACAGGACGGCACTTTAATAGGAGTAGGAAGAAAACTAAAAAAATGGGACGAAAACATAAAAATAATAGCACTAGAACCAGAAAAAGCCCCTATAATATCACAGAATAAGATATTGGGTAATCACAAAATAGAAGGAATTGGAGACGACTTTGTACCAGACCTATTAGACAAAAGCATGCTAGATGAAGTAATATTAGTAAAGGATGAAGATGCAATAAATATGTCTAGACGAGTAGCAAAAGAATTAGGGCTGGGGGTAGGCATTTCTTCTGGAGCAAATTTTATAGCAGGAATAATATATCAAGAACAAACCAATAAACCTGTAGTAACCATATTTGCAGATGACAACAAGAAATATTTGAGTACAGATTTATCCAAAGATATTGATAATAGTAATGAACTTATATCGAACAAAATAAAATTATTAGATTATGAAGTTGTATAAAAAGCTTAATTCCAGTATTGACAAACTTTGGCAATATAAGTTATAATAATACTTGTTCATTAATAGAGAACAAAATGAAATCCCACACTGAACACTTAAAGGTGTAATACTGGAAGGAGGGGAATAAAATGTCAGAGATTAAAGTTAATAATGGAAATATAGAAGATGCCTTAAAAAGGTTTAAAAGACAATGTGCAAGAAATGGAGTATTGCAA
>CALXVO010000097.1 GCA_944392065.1 uncultured Clostridia bacterium
TTTTACTCCATAACTTCCATCATCTGTACAAATGGTTAAATTATTTGTTACTTTTCTAAATTCGTTTTCTAACATAACTAAATTCTTATTTCGAAAACCTAGATAACAGTTCACTATTTTTCCACTTTCTTTGGCTTGTTTACAAAGTTCATATAAGGGAAATATTCCTATTCCTCCGCCTATTACAGCTATTTTGTTATATTTTTCAAAACGAAATGTTCCAAACCCTAAAGGTCCAATGATATCAATTTTATCTCCTATTTCTTTTCCGGATAAGATTTCGGTTCCTTTTCCTTTTACTTGAAAAATAAATTCTAAAATCCCTTTTTCTTTCTCTAAATTATAAATACTAATTGGTCTTCTTAAAAAAGGATCTACCCCATCGGTTACTCTTATTTCGATAAAATTTCCCGGCTTAGATAATTTTACAATTTCTTCTGCTTTTACCGTGAATTGATAAATTCCATCTATGATTTCTTTTTTATCTACTAATTCTGCAAATATTTGCTTTGCCATTTTACTCCTCCTTTTTATCTATGTATTTGATGTATAAACGTATTTTCAGTTATATATTTTTACTCACTGCTTCTGTTAGTTCCTCTCGCATGCGAATTGCTTCTGCTCTTGTAGCTTTGTCAAATTCCTCCTCTGTAAACTTGTCCTTCCATTTATCTGATTGATAGGCACACATAAGCCCTCTTGAACTATTGACAATTCCCCCTATACCATTTTTATCAAATCCAAGTGCTATATCTTCCGCCTTGCCACCTTGTGCACCATAACCTGGTATTAAGAAAAATGTATGTGGAGAAACTTTTCTTAGATCTTCTAATTGTTTCGGATAGGTAGCTCCCACAACTGCTGATATACTGCTATATCCATATTCTCCTACTAAATCTTTGCCCCATTCTTCCACAAGTTTTGCAACCTTTGTATAAACTTCTTCTCCACTTTCTAATGTTAAATCTTGCAATTCTCCTGATGATGGATTTGAAGTTTTAACTATTACAAATGCACCTTTATTATATTTTATACAATCTTCAACAAATGGTTTTATGCTATCCGTTCCCATATAGGGACTTAAAGTTACAAAGTCTACATCATATATAGCTTCTTCTCTATCACCTATTTTTGTTCTTCCCAGGAATGCATTTGAATATGCTTTAGCTGTATTTCCAATATCTCCTCTTTTTATATCTGCCATTACTATCATTTCTTTTTCTTTGGCATATTTGCATGTTTCTTCAAAAACTTTCATTCCGTCTAATCCATACATTTCATAAAAAGCTATATTGATTTTAACAGCAGGTATTATATCATATGTTGCATCAATTAATCTTTTATTAAATTCTAATATCGATTTTGAAACGCCTTCTAAGTTGTCATCATATTTATTTTTTATGCAATTTGGTATCATATCATATTTTGTGTCTAATCCTATCACGGTTGGATTATTAGTTTCTTTTATTCTTTTTATTAATCTATCCATTGCATTAATCATTTTGAAAATTCCCCTTCCTTATTTTTTGATTGTTTATCTCTTGCCATTTTTCTATCTACTACTTTTTTTTTTGCATTGTTTTCTCTATTCCCTCAACATTCTTCATAACTTTTTTGTTAACCTTCATACACAATTCTTCCACCAACAATCGTATATTTTACTTTTCCTTTTAGTTCCTTACCAAGGAATGGACTATTTTTTGATTTCGATACTATTTTATCTTCTGTATACACATATGTTTCATTCTCGTCAAATATTGTAATATCTGCTATTTTTCCCTCTTCTAATACTCCTCTATCGATTTGTAACAATTTTGCTGGCATATAAGAAGTTAGCCTTACCAAGTCTAAATAATTAATTTCTCTCGTATCAATCAAATTCATTATTTCGGCTGAAAGAGCTGTTTCAAAACCAATAATTCCATTTGGCGCTTTGGCTAAATCTTGATTCTTTTCTTCTACACTATGTGGTGCGTGATCTGTGATAATACAGTCAATTGTTCCATCTGCTAGTCCCTCTATTATTGCTTCTCTATCCTTTTCTTCTCTTAAAGGAGGATTCATTTTGGCATTAGTTCCTGATTGTAATACTTTTTCTACTGTAAAAGTAAAATAATGTGGACATGTTTCACACGTAATTTTTACTCCTCTTTTTTTGGCATCTCTTATCATATCTTTACTTGTTTTTGTACTAATATGGCAAATATGCCCTCTTACTTGATTTGTCTCTGAAATTACAATTTCTCTCGCTGCCATTATTTCTTCTGCTTCTGGAAGTACTCCTTCTACTCCCAATTTTTCTGCTATTTTTCCTGCATTAATTGCTCCTCTTGAAACCGATTTTTCCTCACAATGGGATGCCACAAAAGTTCCAAGTTTATCGGCTTCTATCATAGCCTCTCGCATCATTTTACTATTTACAACCGGCATTCCATCATCGGAAAAAGCAATGGCTCCTGCTTTTTTTAGTTCTTCGAAATTTACTAGCTCTTCTCCTTTTTCTCCTTTACTTACAGAGGCATAAGGTAATATATTGCATAAATTAACTCTTTTTGCTTCTGCTATTATTTTTTCTAAAGTCTCTACATTATCAGGAGTTGGTTTTGTATTTGGCATAGGGCAAATGGTTGTAAATCCTCCTGCAACTGCGCTTTTGGAACCTGTTTCAATGGTTTCTTTATATTCAAATCCTGGCTCTCTTAAATGGCAATGCATATCAATCATTCCAGGTATAATATTCAAGCCAGTACAATCAATTACTTTGTCTGCTGCTTCCTCCAACCCTTTTCCTATTTTCGCAATTTTATCCTCTTCGATTATCACATCATATTGTCCATCTCTTTTATTTTTAAAATCAATTAATCTACCATTTTTTAATAATATTCTCAAAGTACCATGTCTCCTTTCTTACTACATCAACCAGGTACGTAATTTTCTCCTTTTTTATTAGTAATACTATATATTAAGTAGCTAGCAAAAGTCAATAATAAATATTATATTGACTTATTTTATTTTTTATAATATGATTTCTTAAATAGTAATTTTAAGGAGGTCTTTATTCTATGTCTGATATTATATCTTATCTATTTGAAACAAAAGCGATAAAATTTTGCGAAGAAAACAAACCCTTTTTTCTAACTTCTGGTATGATTTCACCTTATTTTGTTAATACCCATTTTCTTTATGGAAGTGAAGAAGAAGCAACAGAATTTCTATCTTATATAGACACTTTACTTTCCGATAGAATTAATTTACCAAAAAAGGTCTTTGACAAGGTAATAAAACAATATGAATCAAACGCTATATACAAATATACAATTGATACCATGGTAAAAGCAATACAAGATAACGTAAATGTTGACGAGATTGATTATATTTCTGGCGGTGAAAGAAGAGATTGGTATTTTTCTAATTTAATAGCATATCTATTAAAGAAACCACATCTTACCTTATTCAAAGACATGGAAGCCTTTGTTAGCCCTTATGACTGCTCTACCACAGAAAAAATAACAGATTTAACAGGTAAAAAAGTGCTTAACGCTTCCGATTTAGTTACTGCTGCATCTAATTATGTACGTTCATGGATTCCTGCAATTAGAAATCTTAATGGTAATCTTGCTTGGACATGCTATGTAGTTGATAGAAAACAAGGTGGAACAGAAGTATTAGAAAAAGAGCATATACAAACCATCTCTCTTGCAGTTGTTGATAACAATCTTTTTGAAAAAGCCTATGATTTAAATGTTATTAACGAATCACAATTAAAGATGTTAAAAGAATTCACTGCCGACCCATATACAACCATGAGAAACTTTTTACTAAAACATCCTGAATTTTTAGAAAATGCTTTACAAGCAGATGAAAAAACTGCAAAAAGAGCTAAACTACTAATTGATGGAAATTTATATAGATTAAATTAAATACATAAAAATGTTGCATTCTTTAGCAAATATGCCTTTCGAATGCAACATTTTTCATTGGATAAGTTTCCAATATGCTGGATTATCTGGTACCGTTACTATAACTCTTGATGGAGAGAACAAAAATGGGTTTTCCAAAATTGTTAACTAAGCTATGCTTTTCATCTTTTCTGCACAGCTCGATTGTACCATCTGGAAAAACATACCATTCTTTAATTTTTCGAATTTGTTTCATAAGTATACCTCCAACATTGCTTATGCTAAAACAAAACGCTACAGTATCATTATAGCATAAAAGGACTCTTTTTTCAATATTTTTGTTATTATAGAATTGGGAATTCAGAAACAAAACTCCCATATTTTATTAATATAGGAGCTTTGAATATTATAGTTATTATCTAACTAATTACAACCACAATCACAATTATTATTGTTTGAATTATTGTAGTTCATATTATTACAATTCATATTGTTCATATAAAATTTCTTTTCTGCTAACTTATCTTGTACTCCACGAAGTGCTTCACCAAATCTTTGGAAGTGGACAATTTCTCTTTCACGTAAAAATTTAAGTGGGTCTAATACATCTGGGTCATCTCTACATAAATCAATTAACTTTTCATACGTAGCTCTTGCCTTTTGCTCAGCAGCTAAGTCCTCTTGTAAATTCGCTAT
>CALXVO010000098.1 GCA_944392065.1 uncultured Clostridia bacterium
AGTAGTGTTATATGTAACACAATACTTTGTTGCAGGTTATACAATTTCTTGGATGGCAGCAATTGTTGGAGCTTTAGTTTACGGTGTTGTTGATTACTTCTTACCGGGAGAACAATCATAGGCTGTTCAAATGCCATTGGGACAAACCCAATGGCATTTTTTTGACAACAAGCAATTTAAGTTCCTCCATATCTTCCTGTTTTTGCAACTATTCCAATTGCATTTGTTTTATTTGACCACTCTTTAACACTTATTTTGTAACTATTTAAACCTGCTTGACTTTTAATTATGGCGAATTCGCCATAATTAAAAGTAGGATTATGTAATTCTTCCCATATACCTAAAAATTCTCATCAAAAAAGACGGGCACTCCCGTCTTTTTTCGGTTACAAGCAATTATGAACTATTTCCAATTGTTTGTCTAGAATATATAATTGTTTATATATTCTAGGTTGGAAAAGAATTGCTGTTTTAGCTAGGCAAACGAGCAAGAAAACCGGAATCGTACTTATGTAGTACGATGAGGATTTTCGAAGTGAAGTTTAACAACGCTAAAACGCAATTATTTTTCAACCTATTCTTCTTCCTCTTCAAACTGGCTGTTATACAAGTCTGCATAGAATCCACCTTTTGCTAGAAGCTCTTCATGTGTTCCTTGCTCAACTATATCTCCTTGATTCATAACTAAAATCAAGTCAGAATTTTTAATTGTAGATAATCTGTGAGCTATAACAAAGCTTGTTCTACCTTTCATAAGGTTATCCATTGCGGCTTGTATTTGTATTTCTGTTCTTGTATCTATTGAACTTGTTGCCTCATCTAGTATTAGTATTTTTGGATCTGCCAAAATTACTCTTGCTATTGTAAGTAATTGTTTTTGTCCAGCTGAAATATTTGAAGATTCTTCATTTATCATTGAGTTATATCCATTTGGCAATGTTTTTATATAGTGATGCACATGTGCTGCTTTTGCTGCCTGAATTACTTCATCGTCTGTTGCATCTTCTTTGCTATATTTAATGTTATCTTTTACTGTACCTCCAAATAGCCATGTATCTTGAAGTACCATACCAAACATTTTACGAAGCTCTCCTCTGTCAAAGTCTTTTATGTTATGTCCATCTACTAGTATTTCTCCATCTGTTACATCATAGAAACGCATTAAAAGTTTTACCATTGTAGTTTTTCCTGCACCTGTTGGTCCAACAATTGCAATTTTTTGACCTTCTTTTACTTTTGCACTAAAATCTTTTATAATTGTTTTATCTGGATTATATCCAAATTTAACATGTTTGAATTCTACATTTCCTTTTAATTTACTTGTGTCTATACTTCCTTTTGCTGTAATTGCTTCTTCTGGTTCTTCTAGGAATTCAAATACTCTTTCTGCTGCTGCTACCATTGATTGTAACATAGATGAAATTTGTGCAATTTGATTAATTGGCTGTGTAAATTGCTTATTGTATTGTATAAAACTTTGTATATTACCAACTGTAATTGTTCCATTAATTGCTAAATATCCACCTGCTACAGCAACTCCTACATACCCAATATTAGATATAAAGTTCATAATAGGGTGCATTAATCCAGATAAGAATTGCGATTTCCATGCAGAATGATATAATTCATCATTTGCTTTATCAAAAGTATTTGTTACTTTATCCTCTGCATTAAATGCTTTTACTATTGTAAGTCCACCATAAATTTCTTCAACCTGACCATTTACATGTCCTAGGTACTCTTGTTGTCTACTAAAGTATTTTTGTGATCTTCCTACAATAAGTCTTACAACAATTGATGCTACTGGTAATATAACGAGGGATATTAAAGTCATTTGCCAACTAATTGAGAACATCATGATTAATATTCCTATAATTGTACATATTGCTGTAACTATTTGTGTAATACTTTGGTTTAAGTTCATACTTAATGTATCAATATCATTTGTAATGATAGATAGTACTTCACCATTTGTTCTTTTGTCAAAATAATTCATAGGAAGCTTATTAATTTTTGCCGCAATATCATTACGTAATCTATATGTAAGCTTTTGTGCAATACCTGTCATCGTAAATCCTTGAACGAAGGAGAATACTGCACTTAATAAATACAATCCTAATAACATTATTGCAATCTGCGCTATTTTTCCAAAGTCTATTCCGCTTCCTCCTGATAATTTACTTACTAAACCATTAAATATTTCTGTGGTAGCATTACCTAATATTTTAGGTCCTACAATAGTGAAGATAGTGCTTCCTATTACAAATATAATTACTATAATTAATCCAATTTTATATTTTGACAAATATGAATCGATTAATTTTTTTGTAGTCTTTTTAAAGTCCTTTGGCTTCTCCGTTGTTTCTTGACCTCTTCTCATAGGTCCTCCCATTGGTCCTGGCATCTATTCTCCTCCTTTCCCATTTAATTCTTCTTCTGATAATTGTGATAATGCAATTTGTCTGTAGGTTTCATTATTTTGCATTAATTCTTCATGTGTGCCTTCTCCTACTATTTTTCCTTCTTCTAATACAATTATCTTATCTGCATTTAATATAGTGCTAATTCTTTGAGCAACAATAATTACTGTCTTATTTTCTGTTTTTTCTGCTAAAGCCTCACGTAACTTGCTATCTGTCTTAAAGTCTAATGCTGAGAAGCTATCGTCAAAAATAAATATTTCTGGGTCTTTTGCTATTGCTCTTGCTATAGATAAACGTTGCTTTTGTCCACCAGATACATTGCTTCCACCTTGTGCGATTGGATCTTGATATTTTTCTGGTTTACCATCAATAAATTCTGTAGCTTGAGCGATTTCTGCAGCTTTCTTCATTTGCTCATCTGACATAGAATCATCTGCATATTTAATATTTGATTCAATTGTTCCAGAGAGTAGTATGCCTTTTTGTGGTACAAATCCTATTATATCTCTTAAATCCTTTTGAGAAACATCTTTAACATTTACACCATCTACCCAAAGTTCTCCACCAGTCACATCATAAAATCTTGGAATTAAGTTTACAACTGTTGATTTACCACTACCTGTACTTCCAATTAGTGCAGTCGTTTTTCCGGGTTCTGCTGTAAAGTTAATATCTTCTAGTATTTCTGTGTCTGCATCTGGGTATCTAAACGAAACATTTTTAAATTCTACTAATCCTTTTTTATTTGGATCAAATTTCTTTGTTTCTTCTTTATCTTTTATGCTTGGCTCTGTATCTATAACTTCGTTAATACGTCTTGCAGATACAGCTGCTCTTGGAAGCATAATAGAAATCATAGATATCATTAAGAATGCCATTACAATTTGCATTGTATATTGGATAAATGCCATCATATCTCCAACTTGTAATGTTCCGCTATCAACATTATGTGCTCCTACCCATACGATAAGAACAGTGATTGAGCTCATGATGAACATTAAAAGTGGCATCATCATTGACATTGCTCTGTTTACAAATACGTTTGTTTTCATTAAGTCTTTATTAGACTTATCAAAACGCTCTTCTTCTTTCTTTTCTTTGTTGAATGCTCTAATTACAGGAAGTCCTGTAAGAATTTCTCTTGATACTTGGTTTAATTTATCAATTAAATCTTGTAACTTTCTAAATCTAGGCATTGCAACAATAAATAGTATTCCTACTACAAATAGGATTGCAACTATTGCCACACCTATAATCCAAGCCATTGAATAATCGCTTGATGTTAATACCTTAACAAATCCACCAATACCAATAATTGGTGCATATATAACAACCCTAAATAAAATTGCTATTAATTGTTGGATTTGTTGTATATCGTTTGTACTACGTGTAATAAGGGATGCAGTTGAAAATTCTCTTAATTCTGCTGTAGAAAAGCTTAAAACTTTTTTGAAAACTTTGTCTCTTAAAGTTTTTCCAAGTTTTGCTGCAACTCTTGACGAACATAGCATAATAGTTACTGCACAAATCATACTAATTAATGCTATTCCAAGCATTTGTAAACCTGACATTAATATGTAGTCATTTTGTAGCTTATCTGTATCTACTCCTAAATTAATATATATTTGTTTTACGCTACTAATTGCTGCTTGTTCTTTAATGGAATCTGACATTTGAGATACAGCCCCACCCACACTATACTCTACAAGTGGCTCAGCAATTAAACCTACTAAGTTGTCTAATTGTTCTTCTTCTAAATCTTTTAACACATAGATTTTATTTTCTTTTGTGTTATACTCCTTACCAAGATATTCGTTTATTAATTTTTCTTGGTCTGCTGTTGGCTCTCCTTCTACTAATTCATAATTTTCTAAAATTTGTTCATCATTATCTGTAAAGAATAAAATATTTTCCATATCTTCTTTTGATATTACTTCTGGTGCTGCTTCTTCTATTCCTCCATATTGTATTCCTACATTTACAATTTTAGAGGTATAGTCTGGAAGTGCCAAATCTGTTGCTGCTTGAACGCATAATAGAATAACTATAATAAGTACTGATGTCCATGAATTTTTTAGATTTTTTAATACTTTTAGCATAGTTCCTCCTTCTATTATTTTTTCTTGTTATTAATTACAATAA
>CALXVO010000099.1 GCA_944392065.1 uncultured Clostridia bacterium
ACCAGTTAAAGCAAATCTTGTTTCTGCTCTAATTTCTTTAATTGCTCTTGCATTTTGCGTATTATTATTTTTTATGTATTGTGCCTCATCCGCGATAATGTATTTAAAATTATAATCTACTCTCTTATATTCTTCTATGTCTCTTTTTAATAGGTCATAGGAAGTAACAATTAAATTGTATTTTTCTATTTCTTCTATCTGTTCCTTTCTTTCCTCTGCATTTCCATGAATTACTAATGTTTTTATACTTGGTGCAAATTTTTTTATCTCGTTTTTCCAGTTTAAAGAAAGAGAACTTGGACATACTACAATACTTGGTTTTGGATTTTTATTTTCTTCTAGGTAAGATAGAATAACTGCTAACAATTGAATGGTTTTTCCAAGTCCCATATCATCGGCAAGTATTCCACCAAATTGATAAGAATCTAATATTTTAAGCCATTTAAAGCCTAATATTTGATAACTTCTTAAACTTGCTCTTAACTCTTTTGGTAATGTTATCTCTTCATCAATTTCTTTTTTTGAAACTTGATTCACCATTTTTTTATAAGCATCATTTTTTACTATGCTCGTATTCATATTTTGTAAGATTCTATCTAAATACATTGTTCTTGCAATAGGAAGTTTTAGTTCTCCCTTTTGAATTTCATCATAGCTAATATCCTCATTTTGTATTAGGCTGCTAATAAAATCCATGGTCTCATTTTCTTCTAAATCAAGAAAACTACCATCTTTAAGTCTATGATACTTTTTCTTTAAGGTATATTTTTTCATGATGCTTTTAATTTCTTCTATGTCAAAGTCCATACTACTTAAGTCTATTTTTAATAAATCATTTTCTATTTTTACTCCAATAGAACCTATTTTAGGTTTACGAATTTCTCTTTTCTTAAAGTTTTCCGTTGCAAGTACTTCAAACTTTTTCATGTATTCTTCAATCTCTTCGGATAAGAAGTGATAAATTTTTTCTTCGTTTATTAGAATTAATCTAGCATGCTTTCTATCCAGCATAAATCCAGTATTTACAAAAACGTCCAAATACTCATTTTCCTTTGCAATATCTCTTGCAACTGTTATATTTTCTTCTTTTAAAGGGTTAAATTCTACCTCTCCATACACAAATTTAATATCTGCAATAATATAATTATTCTCATCATAATCTAAATATATTTTAACAAATAAATCTTGTGGTATGTACTTATTAATTAAAGCCTCATCCAATTTTTTCAAAGATATTCTTTCTTTTAGCTTTGGATAAATAAGAGAGCAAAAACTTGGAAAATCGGTTCTTTTTAATCTTATCTTAGAAGTATAATTTTCGCGATAAATCGTTAGAAGTTTTAGAACCGTCTCCTCAAAATTTTTATCACATCGATAAAGCGTTTTAGGAGTTAAAAAATATAGGTATGAAGTTCCTTGTAATACTTCATAAGAAAAAACATCAATATTAGGCGTAATAGTATAATCTCCCTCTTCTTCTTGCTTTATTACAAACTCAATTTCTGGATTGTGGTTTTCAAATAAAATGGTCTCTTCTATTGCATCTCGTTTAACCATTACCTTTCTATTTTGTAACACATCAAATAATTCGTCTAAACCAGTATTCGATATGGTAATATATTCATTACTCATTGTTCTCATATATTTTCCATAACTTCCTACTGCTTCATTAGAATATTTTATAATTTCTGCATATTTTAAAACGTATTCCAAAAGAGCTCTATCTTCTTCACGAAAAGCTTCTTTTGTATGAATAAATTCAAGTTTTGCACCATATTTATAACTTTCATGATTTAGCATTCTTTCAAAAAATTCTGGCAAACTTTTTATTTTATACATTTGACCATTGCCTAAACGAAACTCTGCCTTTAGCGTTTTATGAAAAGCATCATATATTAATTTAGGTTCTAATATTAAATTATTTACTTTATTATGAATTTCCTTTGTTTTTTCTGCTTCATTATGATAAAATGCATGCACAATTTGTTTAAAAATTTTGTATTGTTCTTCATTTTTATTCATATCGTAAATAACTCCTTCTCTTTTTTCCTAGTGAAATATTATGAATTAAGCTTTTTTACAATAGAAAGTGAGAAATTGGGGACAGACCCCTTTTTCTCATTGAGAAAAAGGGGTCTGTCCCCAATTTTCTCACTTTCTCACTTCTTGGGTTTGTTCCAAGATATATAATCACATGATTCTGGATTATGTTCGCAAATATAGAATTTTCGCTTTTTCTTGGATTTGCGTACTTGAATTTTACCACCACATTTTGGACAAGGTACGTCGATTGTTTCTACAAAAGGTTTTGCATTTTTGCATTCTGGATATCCAGGGCATGCCAAAAATTTTCCATACCTTCCATATTTTATAACCATCATTCTACCACATTTTTCACATGGTACATCAGATACTTCTTCTGTAAGTTCTACATGCTCTAATTCTTTATCTACTTTTTCTACTTCCTTTTCAAATGGTCCATAGAAGTCTCTAATTACTTGTTTCCAGTTTTCCTTTCCTTCTGCCACTTCGTCAAACTCTTCTTCTATTTTTGCGGTAAACTCTACATTAATAATATCTGAAAAATTTTCGGTAAGTAATTTGTTTACTACTTTTCCAAGTTCCGTAGGAACCAATTGTTTCTGCTCTTTTTCAATGTATCTTCTTTCTAATATGGTTGTGATTGTTGGTGAATACGTACTTGGTCTACCAATTCCTTTTTCTTCTAGCGCTTTTACTAAACTTGCTTCTGTATATCTTGGAGGTGGCTCGGTAAAGCTTTGTTTTGGTTCTATTTTTTGTTTTATTACTTCTTGCCCTTCTTTTAATTCAGGAACAAAAGATTCTTTTTCTTCTTCTTTTTGATTATCTAAGGTTTCAACATATAATGTCATAAATCCCTTAAACTTAAGTGATTGTCCACTTGCTCTAAAATTATAGCTATTTACATCGATATTCGCTGAGATGGTATCATAGACAGCTGCTTGCATTTGACTTGCTAAGAAACGATTATATATTAATTTATATAATTTATATTGATCTTTACTTAAGCTATCTTTGATTTCTTCTGGATTTAAATCAATATAGGTTGGACGAATACCTTCGTGTGCGTCTTGCGAATTTTGTTTTGTTTTATAATATCTATTTTCATAGTAGTTTTCGCCATATTGTTTTATTATTTCCTTCTTAGCAGCTGCTCTAGCTTCTTCGGATATTCTTGTCGAGTCCGTTCTCATATAAGTAATAAGTCCTACTGTTCCTTTTCCTTCTACTTTTACACCTTCATATAGACCTTGCGCAACAGACATTGTTTTCTTTAGCGTAAATCCTAATTTTCTAGAAGCTTCTTGTTGCATTGTACTTGTTGTAAATGGAGGAGCTGGTGTTCTTTTCTTTTCTCCTTTTTTTACTTCGGTTACAATATATTTTCCATTTTCAATTGCTTTTACTATTTCATCTACTTCTTCTTTAGAGTGGATTTCTAATTTTTTCTTGTCCTTTCCATACAATCTTGCAATAAAAGTTTTCTTTGAATTTTCATCTAATAGCGTAGCTAATATATTCCAATATTCTTCTGGTACAAATTTCTCTATTTCTTCTTCTCGATCTACAATTAATTTTACAGCAACTGATTGCACTCTTCCTGCTGATAAGCCCCTTCTTACTTTCTTCCATAATACAGGACTTATTTTGTACCCCACTATTCTGTCTAGCACACGTCTTGCTTGCTGTGCATTGGTTAAATTCATATCTATTTTTCTAGGTTTTTTTATTGAATTTTGCACGGTTTCCTTGGTAATTTCATTAAAGGTTACTCGACAATCACTATCTTCTGGTATATCTAATATATGTGCCAAATGCCATGCTATTGCTTCTCCTTCACGGTCAGGGTCAGTTGCAAGATACACTTTTTTTGCTTTTTTTGCATCTGCTTTTAACGATTTAATTAAATCTCCTTTTCCACGTATATTGATATATTCTGGTTCAAAATCATGCTCGATGTCTACCCCCATTTTTGATTTTGGTAAATCTCTAATATGTCCCATGGAAGCAACAACCTTTGTGCTTCCTCCTAAGAATTTCTTTATAGTATTCGCCTTTGCAGGTGATTCCACAATTATTAATTTATCTGCCATTTTTATTTCACGATAATTTACTTTATTATCATATTCTCCTTTTGCAACAGATTTAGGTTTTCTGGATATACCTATAAACCTCTTATGAATTTTATTATTATATAATTAAAGACTATAAATTATACCTAAAAATAGTCTATTAATTATAATACTGTATTTTTGTTGAATTTGCAAGTGATTTACAAAATTTTCACATTCGCGAAGTTACAGAATGGTTACTGTTCATGGTTATTTTTGTGCGGAGCAATGTATGTTTTAATTTTATGTTGGAGTGCTTAAGGTGGGGACCGACAAGTTACAGTCTGTGGAAAAATTA
>CALXVO010000100.1 GCA_944392065.1 uncultured Clostridia bacterium
TTTTATTGCATGTTTATCTATTTCACTAAACCCTACTAAATCGTATTTTATATTTAATCTTTCTAATGCTTTTTCAAATGCTCCTATTCCTGTGAATAAGCTTAATAATTTTATCATTAAATCCCTCCTCTTTTGTAAATTGCAACAAAAAAGAGCCTAGAGTTTTTGCTCTAAGCCCTTAATTTAATAACTATACAATTTATCTATCTCTTTTTTCTTTTCTAAAACATGTTCTTCTAAATCTCTTCCAGTTATATCTTGAATTTTATTATCATTTTCATCGAATAACTCATATTTCTTGTCATCTACCAAAAACAAAGTATAATACTGATATTTTTCATTGAATGCAGTATATTTCTTTGGTATATACATTTTTTCTTTTGTATAAGGCAATATAATACAATAATTATCATTGTTCGACTTTTTATAGTCTATATGATTACCACCAAATTTTATATTATGAATATATAAACCACTTTGTATTAATTTTTCTTCTTTAATTGTGTCTAAATGGTTTAATTCTCTTTGTAAATCTAATATTTCTTTTTTTCTTTTATTTATTCCAATTCTTTCTTGTCTTGTAGATTTTATTAAATTTCTTGCTTCTTCTACCGAACTTATTTGTAATTCTTTTTGTAAATTTAAAAATATTTCTACTTCTTTAGGCATCATATATTTTGGATCTTGTTCTTTATAACTTTTTGCATATTCATAAACCTTATAAAGTTTTATATAATCCTGTGCTTTTTCTGTTTTACTTAAAATTTTATCATACTTTTCTTTATCTTTCTTTAAACTTTTATTTTTAAATTTTATTTCACTTCTTTTTATTTCAATTTGCCTTTCTATATCATCAAAGGACTGTATATTATATTTTTCTAAATATTCCAACTGCTGTTTTAAATTGTAAAATCTCTTTATTTCCTGATAACGTGTTTTTTGATATTCGCTATATTTTTTACCCTCTAACTGAATACTACTTTTTTCAATTGCAATTTTAGATTCTATTATTTTTTCTAATATTTCTATATTAAAATTATTCTCATTAATATTTATTTCACTTAAATTTATACTTTCTTTATTTTTAAAATACTTATATAAATTATTTATACTTAAACTATTATGAATTGTACTTAATCTTGCAAATCTTTCCATTCCTAGACATTTAACTGATATATTTTTCCCTCTTTTTACTTCATAACCTGCAATCGATAATTCATCTAAAAATTCATCTAATGAATCGCATTTAGGTAATATTCCTTCAATATCTTCCTTTATTTTTTCTTTCCAACTTTGCTCTTTATATTGATGATAATAATCTTTTGTTTTAGATTTCATATAAGTTTTTTTAGGCAAAATAAAACAGCCATATTCAGCTGCAATTTTATCGCTTGTATCGCTGAGACCATATAAGCCTTCCTTTTCATTTGCAAGTCTATCCTCAAGTTTTCTACCATTTATGCTTATAGCACTTAAACAGATATGATTATGTATATGACCTTTATCAACATGTGTTGCAATTATACATTGAAAATCTGGGTACAATTCTTCGCATAACCTTTTGCCTATTTCATTGGCCTGTTCTTCTGTTATATTATCTTTAGGCGAAAAACTTTGTATAATATGATATGCAACTCTATTCCCTTTCATTTGATATTTTCTTTGTATGTCTTTAAATTCTAATAAAGCTGTTTCTGGATTACAATTTATGCTAGATATTTGACCTACTTTTTCTCCATTATGTTTCTCATCTAAAATGTAATTAATAAGTTCTTTTGGCGAACCGTAATGTGCTTCTCTTTTAGTTATGGGCATTCCATATGATCTCTTTTATTTATTTCTTGCCAAATATCTATATCTAGTTTATTTTCAATAAGTTGTAACATTTGCTTTTGTTTTTTTAGAATAGTAAACATTATTGTAGAAATATTTTTCATATCTTCTTCTGAAATTTGAGTTGCATATTTACTAAAATGTCTAAATTCTTTTGCTATCTTCTTTAATTCTTTTGTATTATTACTATAAGCCTCATATAATTCATTTTTACTTTTTAAGTCAACATGTGTGATTTTCTCATATATAGCCGAATCTCTAATATAACCTGCAATAGTTTTATAACCATAAAAATTAGCCTTTGCCTCTATTAAACTTCTTTCTTCATCTGAAACTATAACTTTTATGCTTTTTCTTCTTTCTTTTGTATTAAATTCCATTCTCTCACTTCCAATCAAAAAGAGCCTAGGTTCCTCTAAGCTCTAATTATAATAATATTATTTTATATCAATGAATCTATAAGTAATTGATATGCTGTCGAAAATCCTTTAACAAATGCCTCTTCCATTTCTACTGATGAAACTTCATTATCTAATTCAAGATATTCCTGCACTAAATCAAAATCTTGCTTACTAAGTTCATTTTCAATAATTTCTGATTGTTTTTTTCTTCGACTTGTAACTTCTTTATATTTATCTAGTGCTACAAGATCAAAATTAAATTGTTCTTCTAGTGCCTTAAATAATTCTCTAACAGATTTCTTATCAACCATATTAAATCCTCCCATATAAAATTTATAATCGATTACATTAACGTTATAACGTACTTTTAGCCGTTTGTCAGCGCCCTTTTTTAATTTTTATTAAAAAAATTATCATATATATAGCCAGCATTAATATATTTTTCTGTTAGAGCCATCTTATAGCTTTCTAATAGTTCTAAATATTTTTGCTTAAAACAATTTTTACAAAGCCATTTAATCCCTTCTTTTGTAATTATATATTCGTTATTATCAATATATCTAAAATTGCTATGAACCTTTATCATTTTCCATATTGCTTTTTCTATTGTTTCATATTTCTTATTAAAGTAATTTACAAGTTCCTGTATTTTCATATCTTCATTAAATAGATTTTTAGATTCTAATTTTAATAAATTTTCATATTGCTTTATTCTTTCTTTAAAAAATTCTATATCTGCATCTATTAGTTTTGTCTTGCTATTAAAATATACATTTACCAACCAATAATAACCTTCAATAAGAATTAATGAATTTCTACTTCTGATTTTTTCACTTTTCCACCTACACATTTTATGTTTTCGTTGCATAATTTGTATTGCATATTAAATCTTTATGTGTAATTTCTTTTCCTGTTTTAGTTTTGATATTTTGTGAATTTAATCTAACTAGTATTTTTTCGTATGATAAAAATACTTTATCTAATGTACTTTCATTATATATTTAATTTCCCTCCAATCAAAAAAGAAGAAGCTTAAACTCCTTCTTCAAAATTAATATTTTTTATTGATTTTAACTTTCTCAATTATAAGGTCGTGAAACACCCGATTTATAACTTTCTCACTTATATGGCTGTGAAACACCCGATTTATAACTTTCTCATTTATATGGCTGTGAAACACCACGATTTTATCTATATTTATTATACAATTTTTTTATGCAACTTATCCTGACATTTATACTGACATTTAACCTGACATTTGTTATATTAGTTTAACTATTTCAAATCTTCCACCGCATTTGGCACATCTAAACTTTCTTGTAAAATTTTTGTTTAATCTTTGTCTATAAAACTCTTGTTTACAACCTTTACATATAATCTTATAATTATATTTTTCAATTTCATTGTACTCAATGTTACTTTTTTCAAAATCTTTTTTCTTATTCCCAACACGAGATATGTCATAACCATAATTTGAATTGACAATATAAGCATATTTTTTAAATTCTGTTCCATGATTATTACAATAAGGAATGCAATGTATTAGTTCGTGCATTATTGTATTTTTTATAATATTATCTTCAAGTTCTAGTACCCATTTACTTATTTCTATATTATGCCTATTAAATTTTTCATATTTTACAAATTTTCTTCTTCCTATTCTTGAAATAGTTTTATAATTACTATCTGGTTTCTCTTGTTTACAACAACCATATCTTTTATTATTTCTTTTTGAAATTGTTATTATAATTTTGCCATATTGTTTTTCATTTAAAATATCAATTCCTATTTTATTTAATTCATTTACACATTCCAAATATAATTTGTTTAATTTCTGTTCCATATAAGCATTATATCACTTCTTTAATTTTTATTCTATACATATAACAAAATTTATGCTAACAAAGTGTAGCATATAATTTTTTAAGGCAAATTTATTTTGCCCCGAATATTGAGAGCATTTTTTAATGCCCAATGTTCGCCAGCTTGGTGTTTTTACACCATTTTGCTGTTTAGGGCGAAATCCCCTAAAACCCTTTTTGCCCGCTGGGAGAATTTTTTTCGTTTCATTTTTTAGAAAAAGTGGAGCAATTTTCAGCTCCATTTTTGAAAATTTTAAGTATAATCATAGTCAATTTCATCTTTATTAGGTACAAAAAAAGAAGGGCTTTGCTTGTCCTTCGTTAATTCATTTGTAACACTTTTATA
>CALXVO010000101.1 GCA_944392065.1 uncultured Clostridia bacterium
TTTTTTTTATATTTTTTTTTTTTTTAATATTTTTTTTTTTTTTTTATTTAATTATTATTTTTTTATATTTATTTTATTATTTTATTTTTAATTATTTTATTTTTAATTATTTTTTTTAATTATTTTTTTATTTATTTAATTATTTTATTATTTAATTACTTCTAACCCAATTTCCAAAACATCATTTAACATCTCTTTATCATAATTATTTTTATTTAATTCTTCTAATATTTCTTTTACAAATAATCCTTTTAAATTTTTGTTTTTTGCTAACTCTTCTAAATCTATTTTTAATTTTGTATGATTTTTTATTTTTATAATATTTTCATTATTAATTAATTGAAATAAATTATATATATTTATTTCAAAATTTTTATCACCAATTAAAATAATTTTATAATAAATATTTTCTTCTAATTCTAGACTATTAATTTTTTCAATTAATTCCTCTTCCGAATTTAAGTCACTTATATCTAATTCCAATTCTTTAAATTCTTTCGGATCCATTGGTATAAATTTTAGGTTTAAATTTTCTTTATTTAATTCTCCATAAATTACTCCATGTTTTCCTAATTCATCAAAACCTAAAGAAATAGTTGAACCTGGATATACAATACTTTGATTTGGCTCATTATTATAGTCTAATTTATGAATATGTCCTAGTGCGACATAATCAAAACCAAGTTGTTTTAATTTTGTTTTATTAATTGGATTATATTCCATATCTTCAACAGTTCCTCCATTTAAAGAGCCATGCGTTATTAATATATTTATTTTATCTCTATTTTCTATTCTAATATCCTCTAATTTAGAATCTTTACGATAAAAATCATTAAATCCATATCCATATATATCGCAATCATCATTCTCTACTTTTTCTATTTTTTCATTAAAAATAAATACATTACTATTCCACTGAAAAGTTTTATACACAGAATCGTTCACATATGGATCATGATTTCCTGGTACTATATAAATTTTTGTATTTGGTATTTCTTTAAACAAATTATTTATATATTCCACAGTAGTTTTCCTAATATATTCATGCTCATATAGATCCCCTGCTATAAATAAATATTCTACATTATTATTTTTTATATATTCTACTATTTTTTTTAAAGCTTCTCTTTGCTCTAGCCTACGCTTTTCTCCCAATCTATTTCTACTATTTAATACCGTAAAAGGTATGTCAAAATGCATATCTGCCATATGTATAAATTTCAAATTAATCTTTCCCTTCTTTTATAGAATAAAACTATTAACTACAATTTTAACTTATTTAATATATATTGCTAGATTACAATATTTTGGTATATTCATTATACCATTTTATACTACGTGTTAAAATAAGTCAATAGATTTTATAAACATTTGTTTTGCTATTGATGCGCTACGTTATAATTTATAACTCATTGGAATTTTAATTATTATATATTTTCCTATACAATAAAAAACCCCCTCCTTATTAAACCTTTTTGTCTAATAAGGAGGGGACACTTCACTTTCCAATTTGTGCATTTTTTAATATTATTTATTATCTTCCTCATCAAAGCTTCCGAAACAATTCGTCAAACTTTTCTTCTAATTCTTTTTGTACATCAACTGACATTATATCATCTGGATTTGTTCTATTTGACTCTTCGTCATCCTCATCATTCTGTGGTAATATCGGAGCATCTTCTTGCTGTTTTTCTGACAAAGTATTATTAGTCACTGTTTGTTTGGCATTATTTGGCGAATTTTGTACTTGATTATTTTGTGATATATTATTGTCTTTAGTATTTTCATTTTCTTTTGCATCATCTTCAAATAAGTCATCAAGTGAATCAACTTTAAGATCTTTTGCCTTTTCGTCTCCACCTTCTACATATGGGTTATATGGATTGAATTTTCTCCATTTTCCCCTATTTCCAACATCAAACTCTAGATGGTTTAAAGTTACTTCAGCTAATTTTCTGGCCATAGGTGTCTCAAAGTAGTAGTATTTTTCATCTTTTATAGGCTTTAAACCCTTTTCATATATAATACACATATCATTATCCATTCTTCTTAATTCATCTGGTGTCATTAAAGCTCTTGCCATTACTTGATCAGAATCACTATATCCTTGTCTATGGAATTGCTTATCTCTATTGACTGATAAATTATCTCTGGTTATAGTCTTTTCTCCTAAAGCCTTTGAGAAATATTCCACTGTTTTATATGAGTTACTTCCTAAAAATACGTGTGTATCACAGTTACCCATGATTGTTTCATAGGACTTTTCATAAACTGCTTCTAATTGATCTAAGTTTTGTAAAATAACACTAAAAGAAATTCCTCTACTTCTTGAAGTTGATATTTTTTTATCAAAGTCTGGAATTTGTCCAATATTTGCAAACTCATCTAAGATAAAATAAGTTGGCATTTTTAATCTTCCACCATTTTTATCTGCAAAATCGTACAATTGTTGAATCATCTGCGAGAAAAATATAGTAAGCAAGAAATCATAGGCTTTATGTGTATCTGATGATATAACATATACAGCCGTTTTTCTTGAACCAATTTCATCAAAATCGATAGTATCAGTTGAAGTTACTTCTGCAATTTCCTTAGAGTCGAATTTACCTAGTTTAGATTGCAAAGAACTTAGGATAGAACCATATGTTTTTTCTGGTGCTATTTCAATAGATTTATAGTTCATTCTAGCTGGATGATCATATGGCAATTGATTCATTAAATCAGTAAGCAAGTTACTTCCCCCATTATTATTCGCTGCTCTAACAAGTTCAGAACAACTTGCTAAGTTTTGCTCTTCTTCTGGTCTTGTTGCCATTAAATAATATATAAGTGCTTTAAGTAACATTTCTGCCATATCATCCCAATATGGATCACTTCCAGCCCCTTCAGTTTTCTGACCTTTTACGATGGTATTTGCTATAACATCAACATCGATTTCACTTCTTATATGTAGCAATGGATTATATCCATCACTATTTGCAGGATTAACTAAATTTAATACTTTTATTTCATATCCGTTTTTTCTTAGATACCCAGCTGTTTTATCATATAACTCACCTTTAGGATCTGTAAATACATATGAACCTAGCATCTGAAATGCATTTGGTATTGAATATGAAGCAGATTTACCAGAACCTGAACCGTCCAACTACCAATACATTGACATTTCCTCTCTTATTAACTGGTAAATAATTATGCTTAGATAATATTATTCCTTTGTTTTTGCTAAGGATACTATATTGCTCTCCACCTTCACTCCAATCACTTGAACCATGTTCAATATCTGTATATTCGTGCTTTGGCCTTGATTTGAATAAACCTATAAAGGCAAATATTAAATATAGTATTGTAAAGTATAAAAGAGTTTTTCCAAAATAGCCTATATATGAGGCATTTAAAACCCTGGTGATTGACGTAAAACTTACAAGTTCTGTAAATACACTTTCCAAAAACACATTAAAAGCAAAGCTTCCACTTTGACTTGCAAGGCCAATGGAATACCCTATAGGCGCAACAAGTACTATGGATAAAATAACCCATAGTACAGCTATTATTATTAAATTTTTTTTATTATCTTTTAAGGTTTTACTAACTTTGTAGTTCATATATTCCCACCTTCGCTTTTGTTTTATTTGTCCATTTCTTGGCCATCATTCAATGTTCCCCTTTGCTTTTTAGAAGCTTTTGCCTTACTTTCTATTGCTTGCTGAAAAGCTGAAATTGGACCACACATAACAATAACTATATCTTTAATGTCCATATTATTAATTTCTGTTCCTTGTTTACAAATTGCTCTTGCTTTTGTTCCGTTTTCATCTCTTGCAACAATGTTGTCCTGTACAGAAATCTCTGCTTTTTCTCCTTTTATAACCTCTATTTTTGCTGGTCCCATTCCAGAAGCTTGTGGTGGCATTTCTAATACTTCATTTGGTTCCCCTGGTATAGTTTGTCCTCCCACAATATGTAAATTTGAATGTACATTCGTACTACTCATTTGCTTTCCCCTTTCTAAACATCTTTCTTTTCATCTCTTATTTCAAATGAAAAGTATGACTTATATGGTTTTAGTTTGCATTTTCCTCTAACTTCATTAGTTTCTTTATCAAAATATAATACTGGTTTTACTTCTTCTGTTGTTTCAGGATCAATAATAGTTATTGGTCTTTTTAGATTTGGTGTATATCTAAACTCTTTATACTCCGTTTCTTTTTCGGAATAAAGAGTATCAAACTTAATTAAAGTAGGTTTTTTGGATATGGTTACTTTATTATCTTCTAGGATACCCATATTTACAACCACTCTATCTTTTCCAAAAGATAGTATTACTAAATCTTCTTCCTCTTTTGGTTCATCAACAAAAAAAGTTTTTTTCTTCGCATCCCCTCTTAACTCTTCTGTATAGTCCAACCTTTCTATC
>CALXVO010000102.1 GCA_944392065.1 uncultured Clostridia bacterium
ATTTTATTATGTTATAATTTATGCAACGGTTGATGAATCAAATTATTTTTTTGAGCAAAATATGGGAGGAACACTTTACAAATTATGCATATTTTTCGCAAATAACCTCCCTAAAGGCTCCAAAATCATTTAATTTTATGATAAAACTATTGCATTCATTTTCATTTTGTGCTAATATATAAAGGTACTGTTCATATAGGGGTATAGTGTCAATGGTTAGCACGATGGTCTCCAAAACCACAAGTCTGAGTTCGAATCTTAGTACCCCTGCCACATAAAAGGGAATAGTTATGAAGAAAATAAAAGAATTAATGTCAAAAGTTTTAACAAAAGAAGTAATATTGTACGCTATATTTGGAGTTTTAACAACTCTTATTAATATTGGTTCTTTTTATGTAATGACAAAATATCTTAGTATTGATGAAAATTTAGCAAATAATATAGCTATTATTATCGCTGTTTTATTTGCATATATAACTAATAGAAAATTAGTTTTTCATTCACAAGCACAAGGTTTTTCAGAAAAATTTATAGAATTTTGTAGATTTATTTTAGGTAGATTATTTACAATGTTTATTGAATCTTTCGGTGGTTCTTTAATGTTTAAATACCTTCCTATTTTACCAATTATTAGCAAGTGTTTAATTACAGTAATAGTAATTATTTTAAACTTTTTTATTAGTAAGTTCTTTGCTTTTAAATCACCAAATAAAGTAAATAACAAACTTTTATCTGAAGATAATAATATTTCAAAAAACAAAAATTAGATAATTTCGTGATTTCGTTAATTAGGAATTAAATAATTTAGAACTACATAATCTAAAAAATTAAACTAATTATAAAAAATGGAAAAACATTTTTAATTATTTAGATTTTAATATTTTCGGGGGCTATTAGATTTTTATTAAGGAGTGTTAATTTATGTCTAATGGCTTTTTTTTACCATTTAAAGTTCTTATTTTTTTAATTGTTTTTATAATAATTTTTATTTCAGTATTCTTTATTCCGATTTCTCCTGATGCATTTTATTCGTATGATGGAAGCTTATCACAAAATATTGTAATTGACATTAGCTCTTCGGGATATGCCTGGCCGTCTCCTGGTTATACTGGTATAAATTCATATTTTGGATATAGAACTTCACCAACTGCCGGTGCTTCTTCATATCATTCTGGATTAGATATAGCTGCACCAGAGGGTAGCAAATTAATTGCCGTCACATCAGGTCAAATTACTTTTGCAAGTTTTCTAGGTGGTGGTGGATACACTATAACATTGACATCCGGAAATATAAAGTTTACTTATTGCCATGTTTCTCCACACTATATTGTTAAAGTTGGAGACTATGTAGTTCAAGGTCAAGTAATTGGATATGTTGGTCCTAAGAATGTATATGGAGTAAAGGGTAATCAATATTTCGACGAAAATGGAAATCCAACAAATGGTGCAACAACAGGTCCTCATCTTCATTTTGGAGTAAGAGTAAATGGCGAATATATAGATCCTTTAACATTATTTAACTGAGACAAGGGGACGGTTCTTTTGTCCCATTTTTGGAACAAAGGAACCGTCCCCTTGTCTCACCCTTGTCTTACATATCTTCGTCTTCTTTATTGTCTTGGTCATCTGAATTATCATCTTCATCATGTAATTTATATTTTTTATCCTCTTCTGCTACTTGGCTAGAATGGTGTGGGCAATTAGTCCCGCAAGATGAACAGTCTTCTTCTTGATCCCAGTCTAGTTCAATTATATTATTACATTTTGGACATTTAATTTCTTCTTTTTCATCCTCTTCAATATCAGCAGTAAATTCATAATTGCAATATGGACAAACTATTTCAAATTCATATCCTTCATCTTCTTCATAAATGTCACTTTCTATTTCATTAACCAATGACTGAACATTACTAACTTTATTATTTATTTCTTCTTGTCTAGCTTCAATTTCCTTTATTTTTGCATCTGTCAAAGCTGTAAGTCTATCAATTACGTCCATAAAGGCCATACTAAGCTCCATCATTTTTTCTTTCGCATAATCTAAATCTTCTGGATTTTTAATATTATTTTCCAAATCTTCTAAAATTTGGACGTATTTACCTTTAATATTTGACATATGGTTTTATCCTTTCTATACTCTTTCCATATATTCACCAGTTCTAGTATCAATTCTAACAACGTCACCAATGTTTACAAACAATGGTACTGTAAGTTTATATCCATTTTCTAGCGTTGCTGGTTTTCCTGATGTTGTTGTTGTATTTCCAGCAAATCCTGGTTCTGTATATGTAACTTCTAATTCCACAAACATTGGTGGTTCTACTGAGAAAACATTTCCCTTAAAAGATAATATTTTTACATTCATATTCTCTTTTAAGAATTTTAATCCGTCACCTATTTGCTCTGCATTAAGTGGCAATTGTTCGTATGTTTCATTATCCATAAAATAGTACAATCCACCATCATTATATAAGTATTGCATTTCTCTTTTTTCTATTTCTGCTCCTGGAAATTTTTCTGATGGGTTAAATGTTTTTTCTAGGACTGCTCCTGTGATTACATTTTTTAATTTTGTTCTAACAAAAGCTGCTCCTTTTCCTGGTTTTACATGTTGAAATTCAACTACTTTAAATACATTTCCTTCCATTTCAAATGTTGTTCCATTTCTAAAATCTCCTGCCATATATACTTCTGCCATATATATTACCCCTTTCAATTAACATAATTTTAACATTCAATATTCTACCACAATCTTTTAACAAAATCAATACTTAAGGACTATTTCATTTCATCTACTTATCCACTACTATATAATTTTTGTCAGATTTGGTTAAATTTATACATCCAGATTTTGTAATTAAACAAGTATCTTCTATTCTAACACCAAAATTTCCTGGCATGTATATCCCTGGTTCATTAGATACTACCATATTTGCTTTTAAAGTATTATCGTTTTTGCTATTTATAAATGGCATTTCGTGCGTTTCTAGTCCTATTCCATGCCCCAAACTGTGCATAAGAACATATCCATTTAATTTAAAATCATTTTCTACCATTTTGGAGATAACTCTTATACTAGCGCCCTCTTTGTATTCTTTCAATGTTTGTAATTCATTTTTTAAAACTAAATCATATATTTTTTGTATTTGAACTGGTACATATCCTGCAAATATAGTTCTTGTCATATCTGAGCAATATCCTTTATATTTACAACCCATGTCTATAGTTATAGCATCTCCCGCTTCTATTTTTTTATCTGTTGGTACAGCATGAGGTTTTGATGAATTTTTTCCAGAAGCCACAATTGTATCAAATGCTAATCCATCAGCTCCATTTTCTCTAAAGAATTTTTCTATTTCTAATGCTATTTCTTTTTCGGTCATTCCTATTTTGATATAATCACATAAATGGCTAAAGCATAAATCTGTAATATAGCATGCTTTTTCTATCAAACCTATTTCTTCATCATCTTTAATCATACGTTGTTTTTCTATTAAATTTTCTGTCTCTTCAAAATTATTTATTTTATATCTTTCTATATATTTTTTGTATGTGGCATATGTTATATAATTTTCTTCAAATCCTACATTTTCACAGAAGAGGAAGAAATTTTCATAATCGTCTTTTGATATACTAGATATATCGTTAACAATTATTCCATCATTTATTGTTAATGTGGACCTTACTTCTTCTAGATATCTTCCATCTGTTATAAAAAAGTTTTCCTTGCGTGTAATTAGAAGTACTCCTTCTGCTTCTATTCCTGTAAGATACCTAATATTTATCGGATTTGATATTATCATTCCTTGCATATTTTCCATATTTATTTTGTCTCTTAGCCATTTAATTTTAGGATTCACAAAAAACTCCCCCTTTTATGATACTATGTTACTAGTCATGATTGCTTTTTGCCGTAACAATACATATTTTAATTTTATGTTCTACACATTTGTCCACGTATAAACTGTGAATTGTAACGATACTACATCTATTGCTCCGTTTTTTCTACATTTTTTAATATGTTCCCAGTGAAAATATCTTCAATAAGATAAAAATTAATTGTGGTGTTTGTACAAAAATTGGTATAATGCTTGCTACTACTATAAATGGGCCGAATGGTATATACTCGCTAAATTTCTTTCTTCTAGCTATTAAAATTATAATGCTCACTATGGCTGCAAATAAAAACGACATAACAGAAATAAGTATCATATTAAGCCATCCAAAGAAAAGACCTAGTGCTCCCATTAATTTCACATCACCAAATCCCATTGCTTCTTTTCCTGCAATGGCTCCACCGATTAAAGTAATAAGTAGGAATATTCCACCACCAACTAGCATTCCTAGAATTCTGTC
>CALXVO010000103.1 GCA_944392065.1 uncultured Clostridia bacterium
CGATTGAACCTGCTTCAAAATATATTTTTTCTGGAACTTTAAACCATTGCATATTAACCCTCCTATCAGCAACTCTTTTTATATTAATTAAGTTTACGCTTGATACATTTGCTGTTGTTGAATTTCCTCCAAAAGTACCACAACCAAGTGTAAGTGATGGCATATTTGTATTGTATATATCACCAATTGCACCATGTGTGGATGGGGAATTTACAATGATTCTTCCAGCTTTAACTCTTTCTGAGAACTTTAATATTGTATCTTTATCTTCTGAATGAATTACTGCAGAATGTCCAAGTCCTCCAAATTCTATTAATTTCTCTGCTAAATCAATTCCTTCATCACTGTTATTTACAATATAATAAGCTAAAACTGGACTTAGTTTTTCCTTAGAAAATGGATATTCGATTCCTACTCCATTTTCTTTAAGCACAAGCACTTTTGTGTCTTTTGGCACTTCTATTCCCGCTTCGCCTGCAATTTTATATGGACTTTGTCCAACAATGGCAGAATTTAAAGCACCATCTTTTTCTTTTATAAACATAGTATCTCTTAATCGATTGGTTTCTTCCTCAGATAAGAAATAACATCCTGCTTCTCTCATTAATTTTTCGAATTCATCTTTTATCTCTCTATCTACAATAACGGACTGTTCTGATGCACAGATCATACCATTATCAAACGATTTTGACATAACTAAGTCATTTACTGAAGTTCTTAGCTTTGCCGTCTTGTCGATATAGCATGGTACATTACCAGGTCCAACACCTAATGCTGGTTTTCCACAGGAATACGCTGCTTTTACCATTCCTGTTCCCCCTGTTGCTAAAATTAAATTTACATCTGGATGATGCATTAGCATGTTCGTAGCAGTAACCGATGGTTCCTCTATCCATAAAATGCAATTTTTTGGTGCTCCAGCTGCCACTGCTGCATCTCTTAAAATTGTTGCTGCTTCTACGCTACACTTTTGTGCAGATGGATGAAATCCAAATACAATTACATTTCTTGTTTTTGCTGCAATGATGGACTTAAACATCGTAGTAGAAGTTGGATTAGTAACTGGTGTAACTCCAGCAATAATTCCAATAGGCTCTACTATTTCCACATAACCTTCTTCTTCATTTTCCGAAATGACTCCTACTGTTTTATCATACTTAATACTATGATAAATATATTCCGTAGCAAACATATTCTTTGTAATTTTATCCTCGTAAATTCCTCTTCCAGTCTCCTCTACTGCCATTTTTGCAAGTTCCATATGATGTTCTAGTCCTGCCATAGACATAGCTTTTACTATTCTATCTACATCTTCTTGATTTAACTTTAAATACTCCTCGGATGCCTTTTTAGCTTTTTCCATTAGTTCATCTATCATCGCTTTTATTCTAACTTGTTCTTCTTCACTAACTTCTCTTCCCATGTTTACCTCCTTTTCCAATTTAGGGCCGGACCTATTCGTCCACTTCCTAAATGGGGACAGGCTTTTTTTTCTGATTTTTCCTAATTGGTGCCTGTCCCCAATTAGGAAAAAATTATTTTCAGCTTTTATCATATATAAATAATCCGCTAAAGTCAAGTAAATTTTGTCGTGCTTTTTCGTGTTTTTTTGTTGCTTTATAGCATTTTTTCCATTGAATTTTCTGGCCAAATATCTGCCAAAGTAATCTTTCTTGAACCGTCTGCAGTTCTTCCTATAACTACACCATCCATTCCTATATTCGCTAATGTTAATTCAGCTTGTAGTACTTGAAAAAATTTAAGTGCGTCCGCATCAGTTATACTATTAGATTTAATTATCCTATGCACAAAATCTCCAATTTTTGCCCTTTTTACTATTTTTCTAAGATTATATATATGCGCATCATTTCCTGTTCTAGCTCCATATTTATCGCAAAGTCCTTCTGCTTCATCAAATAATCTCCTTTCCAATAGATTACTCACAATTGTGTTCAATATATTTGAAGGTTCTTTTCCTAATAAACCTTGCAATATTTGTATTGTTTTTTCAGGATCCACTATTGGAAATTTCTTTCCTTGCGTAGATAATACGTATTCTATCTGATGAATTATTTGATCTCTTTCTTGTTGTTCAGTTAGAGTAAATCTGGTTTGCTGTCTACCTTTTACTAATTCAGATGCTCGGTCACTTATGGTTTGTTTTGCATTATCTACATCTAGTTCGCCTCTTGCTATACCTCTAATTATTTCCTGTATTGATTCCGGAATATTTTCCTTTATCCTTCTCTGCGCCTCACTGGCTCTTATTCCATCTATCTTTCTATTTAAGCTTGAAATTACTACCCCTACAGAAAAATCTGATTTTCCCATATCATTTTTTAATTTTTTCGATAAGCGCTCTAACTCTGATAAATCTGTTGTTTTTTCCATTTCTTCGCTAACTGCTTGTGCTAATCTTTTGTATGATTGCTTCCTTATAGAGTTTATGCTATAACCGGTGCTTGCCGAAGCAATTTAATTGCTTGACTTACTTTGGGGTCATCAATAATTTTAACTAATTGCTCAGCCTGAGTAACACTTAAATTTTTGCTATATACTTTTTCCGCATTATTACAAATTGCCCATATAAGCCTTGAAGAACTTTTCATAGTCTCATCATAAGCATTAAGGGTTTGTAGCATCTCATTAATACTACTACTAACCTCTTCCTGCTCTTCTTCGCTTAGCTCTTTGCTTGATTTTTTTTTGGTTTTTCGGCTAGCATTTTCCTTTTTTTTAAATGTCATTATCATTGTTTGTAGTCTTTTACCAGCTGCCTCTTCTTTTTTTGTTTGTTGTGCTTTTTGTATTTCCTTATATTCTTGTAGTGTGATTCCTTGTTGTGGTTGTCGCAATGTTTGTGCTGGTTGTGCTTGTTTTGGTAATGCTTTGCTTGATCCGTTGACTTTTTGCTATTTCATCGGTTTCTTTCTGTTTGCTTGATCTGTTGGCTTTTGCTATTTCATCGGTTTCTTTTCCTTCTGATGGCTTTCCTTTTGCCTTGTCCCCCATTATTTTTCTATATTCTGTTTTAACCACACCCTCACTAACATTAAGTTTTCTAGCCAACTCTTCGATACTTTCACCATCTAATAAACTTTGTCTTATTGCTGCTGTTTTTTTACTCCTTACTTCTTGTATATTTATTCCAACTATTTTCAATCTTACATATATAGTACGTATAGAAACTTCTAATCTCGCTGCTATCTCTTGAACCGGAACTAATTGCATTGCTAATATTATATATAGATTTTCATCTTCAACTTGTCTCCAAAAGTCACTTGACACATTTGCAAATTCAGGCATTTCTCTTAATTTATCTATTGACTCCCCCTGAATTAATAATGTTTTTATTTTGTCCTTATTTATTCTATTTTTAACAGCTTCGATACCTTTTGGAGATATAAATAATCTTCTATCACTTAAGATATCTTCTACACTTTCTCCAGCAAGCAATCTTCTTTCAACTTCTGCATCCTTTTCTTTTATAATTTTTAAAAGTTTTTTTCCTTCTGTAGTATAACTTCTAAGATAAGCCATTACTCTTTCTGTTCTTTCACCTGTAATCTTTGATATTTCGTCAATTGGTACTAATTGGACAGCCAATAATTTTACTTGGTTTTCATTTTCTATCATTTTTATCTTTTCTACAGGAAAACTAATAAATTCTTCTGATTCATGTATCTCTTCTGGCGTTTTACCCATTAGTAATTGATCCAATATTTTGCTTTTATCTTCATCGCTTAATTTCCTACTTGGCTTTTGCACACCTGTACCTCCAGCCGGATTTTTCTCTGCTTCTTTTAATGCTTGTGCCAAATAACCTATTTCTCCCCACATTGCAGCCTCCATACTGTGAACACTCCTATTGATCATTTTTTCGGCTGCTGGATTATTACGTATTAACTCCTCTACATTTATCCCTCTTCTTCTTAGTTCTTCTAACATTATTTCTCTTATGTTCATTGTTCCGTTTAAATTTTCCATGTTGACACCCTTTCCGAGGAAATAATCTAATGGCTGTATTAAATATTTTCCTACTCTTTTTTGTATTAATTTATTTTAAACTATAATGACCATAATTAGATTTATTATATAAAATCAAATTGTAAATAAAATAGTTTTTTGATAGAAATTTTAAAATATTGGCAACATTATATCATAATAATACCCTTATTGCAATAACTCTGTAGTATGAAACTAAAATGGTATTTCTATAAGAGTTATTGTTCAGTGTAGAATTTAATTTTACAACTATGTCTTAGTAGTATGTATATTTAGAAAATTTTTGAAGTACTGCTTAA
>CALXVO010000104.1 GCA_944392065.1 uncultured Clostridia bacterium
CAACATTATGCAGGGGTAGCATTTGATGTGGGGCAAAGACTTTCTCAAACGCAAAGAACAAGACTTTGGAATTCAGCTAATAATTCTGGAGTATGGTCATATGTAGAACCAATATCACTTACTCCGACATGGGTACATTTTGATAAAAGATTTCGGTACTCCTGCTTGTAGCACAGGAGGATTTCCTCAACTAAAAAGAGGAAGCTTAAGTAATTATGTGTTAATAGCACAAGATGACTTAAACACATTAGGATATAGAACTGGTGGATTAGATGGAATATTCGGAGCAGCAACACAGGATGCAGTTAGGCGTTATCAAGCATCAGTAGGATTAGCCGTAGATGGAATTGTTGGATGTAATACATGGAGATCTTTACAAGAAGCAGTGGTAGGAACAGGAAGAACCAGTACTACAATAGATTAAAATAAATTCATAAAGAATTAAAAAAAGTAAATTCAATTTTTATGGATTTATTTTTTTGAATTGTAACAATGAATTATTTTATGACTGTTACTATTTAAAGGTTTTAGAGAGTATGTAGTCAGAAATATACATACTACTAAGACGTATACTACAAATTCACGCTGAACAGTAACCATATATTGAAAAAATTTAAAAAAATTTTATAAAAACACTTGCATTTTCTCAATACTTGTATTAAAATGAAATCGAAGTGGAGAGAAGTGGTAGAAAGTGGTTTAAAAATGGAGTGAGGTGAAACAAAGTGCTTATCGGTGAATATGAACATTCTCTAGATGCAAAAGGCAGATTGATTATGCCAGCAAAAATTAGAGAAGATATTGGTGAAAAGTTCATAATAACAAAAGGACTTGATGGGTGCTTATTTGGGTTTTCACAAAACGAATGGACCAACTTTGAAGAAAAATTAAAAACACTTCCACTTACAAACAAAAATGCAAGAGACTTCGTAAGATTTTTCTTATCAGGAGCAATTGAATGCGAAATAGACAAACAAGGTAGATTTCTAATTGCTAGTAACCTAAGAGAATATGCAAACATGGAAAAAGAAGCAGTAATAATAGGTGTAGGTACTAGAATTGAAATCTGGAATAAAGATAAATGGAAAAAATATAATAGCGAAGAAAACATTTCAGCTGATGAAATTGCAGAGAATATGACAATGCTAGGTATATAACTTTAAAAAAGTTTATATAGAAACAAAAGATAAAAATACAAAGTTACAAAAGATTTTTAATCCTCATTTGTATAACAAAAGAAAAGATTAAAAAGCACAAAGGAAAGATATCTTGTAAAAAGATAAAAAGACAAAACAAAAGAAAAATATTTAAGAACTAAAACAAAAGATGAAAGCTATAAGTCTACAAAAGATAAAGAAAAATAAAAGTTAACTAAAGAAAAATAATACTAAAGATAAAATCAAAAAATGCAAAAGCAAAAATAGACAAAAGAAAATTAAAAAAGCTTTACAAAAGATAAAAATCAAGAAGTTAACAAAAGATAAATAATAATTAAGATTTAAAACAAAAGAGTTAATAAAACAAAAGATATTTTATCTAATAGGAAATTTTTATTTCCTATTAGATAAAGAGAGAGGCTATAATCGCCATTGCCTTCAAAGTTTTTCTACTTTTAGTAGAAAAAACTTTGAATTGGCAAGAACAAATAGCGACATAAAGTCGATTTGTTCTTCTCAAAAGATAAAATGTTGATTGTTTATACATAAAAAATATTTACAAAGGATAAAACTTTAAAAATACAGAAGAATATTGGCAAACCTAAGATAAAATTGCTTAAAAATAGGTAATTTAGACAGTAGCATACAGTTGGTATATTTTTGTACCAACTGCTTGTGCTATCATGGGGGAAAAGAAAACGTACGTTTGCGACAACAGCGCACAAACACTACGAAAATAAACATTTATAAAATTTCATATAAAATATTGGGGTGTACCAATTGGAATTCAAACATAAACCAGTTTTATTAAAGGAATGTATAGAAGGATTAAACATAAAGCCAGATGGAATCTATGTAGATGGAACAATTCGGAGGAGCTGGACATAGTGAAGAAATTGCAAAAAAATTATCCGAAAAAGGGCTATTAATAGGAATTGATCGAGATGAAGAAGCACTAGAAGCGGCAAAGAAAAAATTAGAACAATATAAAAATGTAAAATACGTTCATGGGAATCATGATGAAATAGATGAATTACTAGAAAGTATTGGAATCCATAAAGTAGATGGTATTTTATTAGACTTAGGTGTTTCTTCTTATCAATTAGATGAAAAAGCTAGAGGTTTTAGCTACATGGGAAATGCAAAACTAGACATGAGAATGGACAAAACTCAGGAACTTACTGCTGAAATAGTTGTAAATGAATATTCAGAAGAAGCATTAGCAAAGCTGATATGGGATTATGGAGAAGAAAGATTTTCAAAAATAATTGCTAAAAATATTTGTAAACAAAGAGAAAAAAAGAGAATCGAAACAACAGAAGAATTAGTAAAAATTATTGAAAGCTCTATTCCAAAAGCAAAACAAAAAGATGGACATCCTGCAAAAAGAACTTTTCAGGCAATCCGAATCGAAGTAAATGATGAAATAAAACCATTATATAAAACCATATTGAATTCAATAAAATTGCTAAAAGAAGGCGGAAGACTGGTAGTGATTACATTTCATTCCTTAGAAGATAGAGCAGTAAAAGAAGCTTTTATCGAAGCCGAAGGAAAGTGCACATGCCCCAAAGATTTACCATATTGTATTTGTAATTATGCATCTTATGGAAAAATTATTACCAAAAAACCAATTCTTCCAACCATACAAGAACAAGAAGAAAATACAAGGAGTAAAAGTGCTAAATTAAGAATTTTTGAAAGAAAAGAGGTGAAATAGCTTATGGCAAATTATAGGTATAATAGATATCAATACGAGACTAGCCCAAGAAAATTAGAGCCAGAATACGAGCCAATAAAAGAACCATATGCAAGAAAAAAAGTAACTACTGTTAAGAAAAAAGCAAAACAACAAAAACCAAAAAGTCAGCTTAAGGCAAATATAAAAACCATAACTTATATATTTTTAATATTTGCTAGCCTATTTGTTATAAGTTATAGAAACTCATTAATAAACGAAAGCTTTAATGAAAATGAAAATTTAAAATCTAATTTAGCAGCAATTGAAAAAGAAAATGAACAATTAAAAGTAAATCTAGAAAATAGTTTAAATTTATCTAATATAGAAAAACTTGCAAAAGAAAAATTAGGAATGCAAAAGTTAAGTGGTAGTCAAAAAGTTTATGTAAATTTAAACAAAAAAGATTATATCGAACCAGCGAGTGAAGAGGTAATAATAGAGGATAATTCAAATTGGTTCGAGAAGTTATTAAATGCTATATTAGGAAAGTAAAAGACTAAAATCGAAATGAATATTTTAGTCTTTTTTTGTTGGGCATGAATACAATTATTTTAAGAAAAATTGTTGAGGGTACTCCTAGAAAGGAATTAGGTATGATGCAAAATATAAGAAAAAGAAAGGAGAGCAAAAGAAAAGAACAAGGAAAAGCCAGATTTGATAAAGAAAAGCTAGTTAAATTAAAAAAAGAAAAGAAAGAAGAAAAAGAAGAGAATATAGGAAAATTAAAAAAGAAATTAGAAAGAAAGCAAAACAAAAAATTCAAAAAACAAATGAAAAAAGAAAAAGATAAACCAGAAGAAAAATATAGCGATATCAGTAGAAGAAAAAGAATGAAAGTGTGGATGCTTGTGGTAGCCTTAATATCTTGTTTATTTATTGGTAGAATAGCATGGATTCAGTTTGTTATGGGAGAAGAATTAAAACAAATGGCATATGAGCAACAGAGCCTAGATAGAGCAGTTAATCCACGAAGAGGGACAATTTATGATGCAACTGGAAAAACAATTTTAGCAGTAAGCAGTACAGTAAATACAATAACAGTTAATCCAAATAATATTTCAAAAGAAAATAAAGAAAAAGTTGCAAGAGCCTTATCAAATATATTTGAGTTGGATTATGAAACTGTTCTAAAAAAAGTAAAGAAAAATACATCAATTGAAACTATTGTAAGAAGAATAGAGAAGAAAAAGGCAGATGAATTAAGAATATGGATGGAAGATAATGGTATTACGGTAGGGATTAATATTGATGAAGATACAAAAAGGTATTATCCATATAATAGTTTAGCATCACAAGTAATAGGATTTTGCGGTTCTGATAATCAAGGGCTAGATGGAATAGAAGCAATTTACGAAGAAGAACTACAAGGGGAAAAAGGAAGAATTACAAAAGTAACAGATGCAAAT
>CALXVO010000105.1 GCA_944392065.1 uncultured Clostridia bacterium
GCCTTTTGTAGCGTTTTGCTTCGCAAATACGCACGGCCCAAGGTAACTTAGGCCTTGTTGTATACGGAAAAATCGTTAAAAATACTGGTATACCAAATAAAGAGTCGATTTTTCCCATACAATAAAAAACTAGATCCACATATGCGAATCTAGTCAGGGGTAATTTCAGAAGTTCTATGATTTACGATGACTTCTCTACTACTTTAATAACCGAATTATGTTTTGAAAATCTTCTGGGTTCTCTTCTTTCAGAAGTTCCAGAAGCTTACCGGATATTGAATCCACCGGATAAAAATTACCGTCCGATGCGCGGTAAAGCTGTATTGAGTACTCTATTTTATCTTTATCAATTATTATGATCTCATAAGATTCTAACGGGCGTACGAATACCGTCATTATTATTTACCCCCTTTAAAATTATCGGTAATATTACCAGATTATATTATATTGTATAACAAAAAACGCAATATGTCAATGAATTCGGCAATATTCGACATTTTTTAAAAATATATTGACAATATACCTGTAGGGGGTATATAATAATTTCGGTTTCGAAAGAGGTGAAATATATGGAAAAAGAAAAATGTACGGAATGTACCAATAATAGAACAACCAAAAGAACCGACGAAGAAAAAGAAAAACTAATCAAAAGGCTAAATATTATTGAAGGGCAAGTAAGAGGAGTAAAACAAATGATATTAGATGACAGATACTGTGATGATGTATTAACGCAAATGCTTGCTGTGAATAAAGCTTTAGAAAGTTTAGAAAACATTATATTAGAAAGACATTTACAAACATGCATCAAAAACAAAATAGAAAAAGGTAGTACAGAAGAAGTGTCAAAAGAAATAATGGATTTATTTAAAAAATTGAGATAATGCAATTGCACAAATAAAAAAATTTGGGAGGTATAGTTATGAAAGAAGTAGTTTTAAAAATTAAAGGAATGCATTGTACAGGATGCAGTACAAGATTGGAGAAAGTACTAAACAATCAAGACGGAGTAGAAGATGCAAAAGTTAGCTTTGAGGAAGCAAAAGCAGAGGTAAAATTCGATGAAAGCAGAATTAGATTAGACGAAATAAAGGAAGCAATTGAAGATGCTGGCTTTGAAGCGGACGTTGAAAAATAATTACAATTTTGGCTGTGTCAAATTTAATTCTTTTCCAACTAAAACTTATACTTCAGTAAAGGAATGAATTAATTATGAAAAAAGTTTTATTAAAAATAGATGGTATGACATGTAGTGCTTGCTCTAGTGGATTAGAGAAATATTTAAATAAGCAAGATGGAATTCTAAATGCTACCGTTAATTTGGTAATGAACAATGCCAGCGTGGAATATGACGAAAAAAAACTGGATATTCCTCAAATTGAAAAATTTGTACAAAAGGCAGGTTTTGAAAGCTTAGGTATCGATAATTTGCAAAAAGAAGAAAAGAAAAAATCAAGAGAAAAGTATAAATTATGGGGATTTACTATTATTGCGATACTAACACTATATATTGCTATGGGGCATATGATTGGTTTGCCAGAAGTACCTTTTCTAGGAATGCATACGCATCCTATTAATTATACAATTGCTTTGCTAATTCTTAGCATTATTTCTATTATCATGGGATGGGATATTCTAAAAAATGGATACAAGAACCTAATTCATAAAACAGCTAATATGGATACTTTAGTTGGATTAGGTGTTATAAGTAGCTTTTTGTATAGCCTTTATGGCACTTATATGATTTTACAAGGACACTATGAATATGTAGAAAATCTATATTTTGAGTCGGTTGTTATTATCCTTTTCTTTATTCATATTGGTAGATATGTTGAAGCACGTAACAAAGATAAAACAAAAGAAGCAATACAAAGTTTAATGATGATAACTCCTAATAAAGCGACAATTTTAAAAGAAGGAAAAGAAAAAGAAGTTACTCTTGATGAAATTATAAAAGGAGATATTGTTATTTGTAGACCAGGTGAGAAAATCGCAGTTGATGGAGAAGTAGTAGAAGGTAGTACTCATATTGATGAATCTTTTGTTACAGGAGAAAGCACACCTTCTAAAAAAGAAATAGGAAGTAAAGTAATTGCAGGAAGTATTAACTATGAAGGCACAATACAATATAAAGCAGAAAAAATAGGAAAAGAATCTACGGTTTCTGAAATTGTAAGAATGGTAGTAGAAGCAACTAATACAAAAGCTCCTATTGCAAAAATTGCAGATAAAATTAGTGGCTATTTTGTTCCAGCTATTATGATATTAGCTGTTGTATCTGCTATTGTATGGCTCATTATTGGTCAAATTTTCGGCTTTGCCATAAATGTATTTATTACTGTGTTAGTGGTTGCGTGCCCATGTAGTCTTGGGTTAGCCACACCACTTGCCATAGTAGTATCCTCTGGAGTAGCAAGCAAGGAAGGAATCTTAATAAAAAACAGTGAAAGCTTAGAAAATGCACATAAAGTAAAAACGGTTGTATTTGACAAAACAGGTACTCTTACGAAGGGAAAATTAAGTGTAAGTAAGCTGTTTAATTACACAGAGAAAGAGTTAGAAGAAGAAAACATATCTGGCATGAAAAAAGAAATATTAAATAATGAAAATGATAAAAAACAAAATAAAAAGATAAATTTAGAAGAATCAATTGCAAATATAGAGCAAGTAGCAGAAACGAGCAAAACAGATGCAGAAATCATAAAAATAGTAGCAAGTATTGAAAATAAATCAGAACATCCAATTGCAAGAGGAATTGTAAATTTTGCTATCGAAAATAAAGTCCAACTTGAAGCAATAGAAAACTTTAAAAATATTGCTGGATATGGTGTTTATGCAGGATATAACAATAAAAGCTATTTGATTGGTAATGGCAAATTAATGAAAGAAAATAATGTGAATATAGAAATAGCAATAAAAGATGAGGAAGACTTAGAAGCAGAAGGAAACAGCATTTTATTTGTTGCGGAAGCTGATAAGAAACCAGAAAATACAAGCGTACAAGTAGACAAAGAAAATACAGAAAAGAAAGATTTGGATGAAGAAAATAAAAAAGAAAAGATAAAAGAAAATCCAAATATAACCGAAACTATTACAATGGAAAATTCAGAAACTAGAAAAAAATACACTTATAAACTAATAGCTCTAATTGGAGTAAAAGATGTAATAAAAGACTCGGCAAGCGATGTAGTCGAAAAACTAAAAAAGAGGAATATTAATGTAGTAATGCTTACAGGAGACAACGAAAAAACAGCAAAAGCAATTGCAGACAATATTGGTATTACAGAAGTAATTGCGAATGTGCTTCCAAAAGAAAAAGCAGAAAAAATAAAAGAATTAAAACAAACAGGGCTAGTTATGATGTGTGGAGATGGTATTAATGACAGTGTAAGTCTAGTTACAGCAGATATAGGAGTAGCTGTAGGAAGTGGCACTGACATCGCAATGGATAGTAGTGATGTGGTACTAATGAAAGATAATTTAGAAAAAATACCTGAGCTTATGGATATTAGTAAAAGAACCATCAGGAATATTAAGCAAAACCTATTTTGGGCATTTTTCTATAATATCTGTATGTTACCAATTGCCATGGGAGTATTTTCTATATGGGGATTAACAATGAATCCAATGTTTGCGTCACTTGCGATGACTTTAAGTAGCATTACGGTTACATTAAATAGTTTGAGATTAAGAACCTAAATGGGGACAGGCACCAATTAGGAAAAAATAGAAAAAAGGGACAGACATCAAATAAAAGAAAAACAATGTCTGTCCCTTTTTAGGAAAATTCGGACAAAAAAGCCTGTCCCCATTTAGGAGTTGAAAAAATATTAACTTTTTGTTATTATATAATGGAATAACCATATAAGTACTTTTAAATGGAAGGAGAGAAACATGTTACTAGCATTAGCAGGTATTACTGGAATTGGAAAAACATATTATACCAATAAAATAGCAGATAATCTTGGCTTCAAAAAGGTAAGAACAATACGAACTAGACAGATGCGTAGGGGAGAACAAAATGGAAAAACGGGATTATTTCTTACAAAGGTACAACTTGAGAAGCTTAAAAACGAAGATAAAATCGCATATTCTTTTCAAGTATTTGGAGGAACATATGCCTATTTAAAAGAAGATATTTTTTCAAATGAGGATATGGTTTTTGAAATGCATTACACTACAATAGATGACTGGAAGAAAATAAGACCGGATATAAAAACTATTTATATTTTACCTAAAGATATTGAAATTACAAAATCTAAAATATTAGAAAGAAATTTAAGTGTGGAACAAGAAAAG
>CALXVO010000106.1 GCA_944392065.1 uncultured Clostridia bacterium
TGTTTTTTATAGCATAATTTGCATTTAATCCTGTTATTGTTGGTGAACTTTGGTTGTACCATCCTTTTCCACTTGAATCTCTTACAAAGGAACTAGCATCACAACTTCCTGTTGCATAATTTGAATCTATAAAATTCATTATCGCATCCCACTGCACTCCATAGATTAATGTACTTGTTACTGATTCGTATCCATTTTCTTCTGCAAATCTTTTTGCTAATTCTACTGCTCCTCCTGTTTCATCATTCATTGCATCTGTTTCACTATTATTCCATCCTACATAATTATATACATTTTTCCCTTGCTGTACTACTACTTCTTCTACATTTATCCCTGATGATTCTGTTCTCGCTTCTTCTGCCGTTGTTCCTGCTTCATATCTTCCTACATAAAATCCGTTATTATCTAGTACACTTGCTTTCATTGCATTATATTCTGTTTCTTCGTCTCCATATCCATTTTCATATGGTTCTGTGTAATCTGTTATAGATTGTGGATTTCCATTAGAATATCCAGCATATCTCTCAAACAAGCTATCATCTTCAACTGGTATCCACACAAATTGGTTGCCTACTAGCTCGCTTTCTGCTACGCTATGGCTGGTTCCTTTACCTGCATCTTCTGGAGCATCAGAAATTACTACTCCTTCTTCTTTTGTTCCACCTACGTAATAGAATCCATCTGGTATTGGCACTCCATCTTCTGTTGTTGTTCCACTTCCTGTGCCTCCACCTACTCCGCTTATGAGTTCATCCAAATAACTTTCCACATTTGCCATTGATTGATCTGTATATGCTGTATCATTTGAATAGTAATCTCTTGCATCTTCTGCTCTTCTTATTAATCCATTACTTCCAAATGCAAAGTTTATTGCTACTGTGGCTAATATTATTAGAATTATTATTGTTACCACTAGAGCAACTAGTGTTATACCCCTCTTTCCTTTTATCCTTTCTTTAAATGTATTGTGTGTGTGTGTGTGTGTGTGTTACAGTCTCAAGGCTTTCGTGGCTTTCTCTTTTCATTTTTGTTCCTCCTTGGTTTTTCTTTTATTTTTAATTTTATTTTACTTCTTAATAATATACTAACATCTTTGTTTTTTCAATAGTTTTTTAAAATTTTAAAGATTTTTGTTATTTTATTACCAATACGGTTACTGGAATAATGGTTTTACAAAAAATTCAAACTTAAACCCATGTAATATGTATATTTAGAAAATTTTTGCAGTGACGCGTAAGCGACCAAACGAGCTTTGTAAAAGCGAGTGCGATTTGGAGCAACCTTCCTGCGATTAAAAGAAAAATTTATTTTTCTTTTAATCATCAGAAGGTGTGCGACACCAAGGAACAAAAAAATTTGAGAAATATACATATTACATGGGGTTTTATTTTTTAATTTATGATTTAATTTTATTCTTTGCTTGACAATTATGTTATAATAAGAAAGGTGTGCGTTAGCGAAAGCAGAGCTTTCGACGCACACATGTGCATTTCGCTTCGCGAATATGCACAGCCTAAGGAAACCTAACCTTGTTGTATACGGAAAAATCGTTATAAATACTGAAATGTCAATGGAAAATTCGATTTTTCCTATACAATAAAATAATTAATTTAATTTTTAAAATCATTTTTATTAAAATATTTAGATTAATTAAAATATTTTTTATTATTTATTTTTTAATTTAGAATATTTTAATTTATATATTTTTAACTTTTTTTCGGAAGGAATTAATTTTTATGCAAAAAATATTGAGCTATTTAAGAAAAGCAATTGAAAATTATAATATGATAGAAGAAGGAGACAAAATTACAGTAGCACTTTCTGGAGGAAAAGACTCTATTACATTACTAATGGGGCTAAAAGCACTTCAAAGATTTTATCCAAAGCATTTTGATTTAATTGCTATTAGTGTAAATCCTGGGTTTGAATTTTTTGATTCTGAATTTTTAAAAGATACATGTTCAAAAATAGATGTAGAATTTTTTGAGGCTGAAAGCCATATAAAAGAAATTGTTTTTGATATTAGAAAGGAAAAAAGTCCTTGTTCCCTTTGTGCCAATCTAAGAAGAGGAATTCTAAACTCAACTGCAATAGAACATGGCTGTAATAAACTTGCTCTTGGGCATAATGAAGACGACGTATTAGAAACTTTTTTCTTAAATATGTTATATGCTGGAAACCTATCTACTTTTGCCCCTGTAAGTTATATGGATAGGTCAAAAGTAACTTTAATAAGACCTTTAATTTATGCTCCAGAAAAAGAGATTAAAAAATTTATAAAAAGGCAAAACATTGAAGTAATGCCTAAAAATTGTCCAATGGATGGAATCTCAAAAAGAGAAGATATAAAAGAAATGTTATATAAGTTAACTGTTAAAATTCCTAACGTAAGAGCTAATTTAATGGGAGCTATAAAACGTGCTGAAATTAATGGCTGGAAAGAAATAAAGTAATTTTTTAACTTATCTGCAATATGCAAATTCTCAAATTAATATTATAAAATCCAGAATATATTATAAAATCCAGAATATATTATAAAATCCAGAATAGATGTATATTTAGAGAATTTTTGCAGTACCGCGCAGCGACCAAACGAGCTTTGTAAAAGCGAGTGCGAGTTGGAGCAAACGAGTGGCCTTAAAAAATTTTATTTTTTAAGGTCGCTAATTTGTTTGCGACAGCAAGGTACAAAAAAATTCGAGAAATATACATCTATTCTGGATTTTATAGTATGTTAGTTTGAATTATGCTGTTTAGTCAAAACTATCTTTTCACAATTTGAAGAATATTTTTTTCTTTTTTCTATTTTTCTTAACCTTAGTTTATATATCAAAATATAGACTAAGAATATTATAATAAACAAACATACATATTGATTTTGAAGTATTTTTGCAATAAACCCTAAAATAGGAATTTTAAAGCTAAGCTTACCTAGTATTTGTTCTTCTGTTATTTCTTCTATATTGCTATAATAATTATTATCTCCTTTTGTTATATAATACGTTTTTCCATTATCTAGTTTTATATTATTAATTCTTTGAATACTTATTTTTTCATCATATCTATAAGCTATTATTTCGTCTTTTCCTAATTCCATATATTTTGTTTTTCTTACTATTATTAAATCTGACTCTTTAATTTCTGGCTTCATAGATGTGTCATCATCTTCTGTAAGTATTGCTATAGAACCAAGATTTATATATTCTTGTTTAAAAAATAATTTATTCAAATTAAAAGCCATGCTATACAACATTAGTAATATAATAATTAATATAAATATATATTTTATTATTTTAAATATTATTTTATTTATCTTTTTTACTTTATTGCTTTTTTTCCTCAATTTCTTTTTTCCTTCTTCTCATTTCACTTTTATCATTTTTCTGCATTTTATACAAACAGACTATCAGTATTATTAAAACTATAATAAGTAAAATTATTTGATTCTTCATAAATGATATTATGCTTCCTAAAAATGGTATTTTCAATATTACTTTGCCATTAATATTATCAAAATTTACTGTTTTACTATCTTCAACTTGATTGTTATCCCCTTTTGTCTTATATTCTTTATATCCATCTACATCTGTAATTTCCATTACTCTATGTGTAATATTTTGCCCTTCTTCGTAGAAAGTTATAATATCATTTACTTCAATTTCATCTTCTCCTATTTTCCTTGTAATAACTACATCTCCCTTGTTTATCTCTGGCGTCATACTATCAGATGTTATTATATAAGCTGAATATCCAAATAAATTAAATTTATTTCCATCTATCATAGATATTCCAACTAAAATAATATTATATACAAGTATAATAAGAATGATGCCTAGTATTATTTTTAGAACCTTCGCTCTTTGCTTACGCCTATTTATTGAATCAATGTCATACCTCATTTCAACAATTTTCCTTCCTAAATTAGAATTAAACTCTTACTTATTTCTATTTTATAATAAAGTACTCATAATCCTCACCAATATAATTATTCGAATCATATAATTTATAAACTAGTTTATAAGTACCAGTTTTTAGATTATCTTTTAATTCCCAATTTGTATTTGAAAAACTCATTGGATTTCTTGTTATTAAGTATTCATTTCTTATATCTGTTTGAGTTACTGTATTTACAAAATAATCTTTTAAATTTACTAGCTCATACTCATTTGAATATACTTCATCATATTTTCTTCTGTATAAAGCAGCGACTATTCTAGGATTCTCTAGTCCTGAAGAATATTCTAAATATGCTTGTATTGATTTGTTGCCATC
>CALXVO010000107.1 GCA_944392065.1 uncultured Clostridia bacterium
TATTTAAAAAAAGTTGTAAAATCTTATAAGTATTTTGATTCTCATCGGTAACATCATTTATTATCTTGGTAATATGAGAAGCATATTGAAGCTTATCTAAATCCATTCGTAAATTATAGAAAACTTCATTTACTTCACAAGAATTAATATGATAGGAACTAGCTCCTTGATAAATTAGGTAATCTCCAAAGCATAAAAATTGTGTTGCTGCCATAAGCTGGCTTTTAGGCCTCCTTGCTCCTTTGGCAGCACACCCAATTTTTCCGATTGGGAGTTAATATTGTTACCATTTTATCATAGTCGCTCATATTGTTCTCCGCTATTACTATTCCCTTCACTTTTAATATTCCCATTTTTATTTTCCGCCTCTAACATGTTTTTTTCTATATTTTGAACTTCAACTAATTCCAAAAAGGTGTTTATATCTCCCGTATTTTTAAAAGTATTCCATGCCATTTGTTTTATCATGCTAATCATCTCCATCTCTACTGAGTCAAGTAACTTTTAAAATTAATAACCCCAAATAATATATTCTAGATAAAAGTCACTTTTCTTATTTTATCATTTGCAAATTTAATAATTTTATGCATTTTGTTTAGTATTTTTATCTAAATTTTAACAACGTAATACGTAGTTTATTTCCTTAGTTTCACAATTGCAAAAAGAAACGAGCAGTACTAGGAAATCAAGAAAAAATTTTTGAGATAGTACGAGTTGTACATCGAAAAAATTTTTTCGTAGATTGACAACGTAAATAGCGAAGTTTATTCGCTTAATTAATTTTCAAAAGAAACAAGTAGTACTAGGCAAAATTTAGTAAAAAACCGGAGGCGTACTGATGTACGTCGAGGATTTTTTATCTAAATTTTAACGACGTAATACGTAGTTTATTTTGAAAATTGAAATGGTTTGAGGAACTTCGAATCATTAACCCAATCCTCTCTAACCTTCACCCATAGTTTTAAATTTATCTTCAATCCTAGCATTCTTTCTAAATCTTCTCTAGCATACGTACCTATCTTTTTTAACATACTACCATTTTTTCCTATGATAATCCCTTTATGAGATTCTCTTAAACAATAAATAGTAGCCTCTATGTTATAAAAATGTTCATTTTCCATCGTTTTTCTTTTTTTCATTTTCTCTGCTTCTACGAATATTCCATGAGGTACTTCGTCGTTTAATAACTTTAGTGCTTTCTCTCTTATGGTCTCTTCTACTAGCTGTCTTGTGGTTTGGTCTGTATACTCATCTATATTATAATATGCTGGTCCTTCTTTTAGGTTCTTATCAATCTCATCTAATATTACATCTAAGTTAATGTTTTTTACTGTCGAAACTGGTATGATGCTAACAAAATCATATTCATTTTTATATAAATCAATTAGCTTAGCAACTTTAGCCTTGTCCACTAAATCCACTTTATTAATAACAAGAATCGTTTTCTTTTTGGCTTCTTTTATTTTTTCTAAAATTAGCTTATCGCCCTTTCCAATTTCCTCCGAAGTAGCTTCAATTACGAAAACAACTACATCTACATCTTTGGATACTTCAAAAGCATTCTCTACCATTACATTTCCTAATTTAGATTTAGGCTTATGAATTCCTGGTGTATCAATAAAAATTATTTGTGAGTTTGGTCTATTTACAATTGCTCTTATTACGGTTCTTGTTGTTTGTGGTCTATTAGCAATTGCTGCTACTTTTTCCCCAACTAAGCTATTAATAATACTAGATTTTCCCACATTTGTTCTACCTAATATGGATACAAATCCTGATTTAAATTTTGTTTTTTCTTCCATGTATTTACTCCTTTTGTTATATCCTATATTCCTCCATTGGAGTGTAATGCGTATGTAATAATTCATGAGCTTTATGGTCACCTGGCTTACCAATGTAGTCTTTGTAGATTTGTTTTAAAATTGGATTTTCATGTGATTTTCTAATTGTACTTCTTTCATCAATTGAATACATCGCTGCAGCTCTTTTTCCGGCCACATTTACTGACATTCTTGTTTTAGAGCTTTTTATTGGTTGGCCACCTCCCATGATGCATCCTCCAGGACAAGCCATAACTTCTACAAAGCTATAATCTGCAGTTCCATTTTTTATTTCTTCCATTACTTTTCTCGCATTTCCAAGTCCATGTACCACTGCTACTTTTACTTCTTTGTCCCCTATTTTTACCGTCGCTTTTTTGATGCCTTTTGCTCCTCTTACTTCTTCAAATTCTAATTTTTTTAGTTCTTCTCCTGTTATTAATTCATAAGCAGTACGAAGTGCTGCTTCCATTACTCCACCAGTCACACCAAAAATAGCCGCTGCTCCTGTTGCCTCTCCCATTGGGTTGTCAAAAGTATCGTCTTCTAATTTGTCAAACTCAATATTTGCTTGTTTTATCATTCTTGAAAGTTCACGAGTTGTAATAACGCTATCCACATCCCTTAGGCCATTCCCTTCCATTTCTTCTCTTTTGCTTTCATATTTTTTTGCAATGCATGGCATTACCGAAACCACATATATCTTGCTTGGATCGATATTATTCTTTTCAGCATAATAGGATTTAATAATTGCTCCAAACATCTGATGTGGCGATTTACAGCTTGATAAATAGTCTAAATTTTCTGGATACTCCATTTCTGCAAAACGTACCCATCCTGGGCAACAAGAAGTAGTCATTGGTAAATGATCATTTTCTTTAAACCTCTTTATAAACTCAGTAGCTTCTTCCATTATAGTAAAATCTGCTCCAGTATTGGTATCAAATACTCTATCAAATCCTAATGCTTTAAGTGCAGATACCATCTTTCCTGTTACATTTGTACCTATCTCCATTCCAAATTCTTCTCCTAGAGCCACTCTAACAGAAGGTGCTGTTTGTACCACCACGAATGTATCTGGGTCTTTTAACTTTGCCCAAACTTCATTGATGTTTTCTTTTTCATGAAGTGCTCCTGTTGGGCAAGATTCAATGCATTGGCCACAAAAAGTACAATTTACATCATTTAAGCTATGGTCATAAGTAGTTGAAATACATGAATCAAAACCTCTTCCAATACAATCAATTGCTCCAATATTTTGTACATTTTTACAGGTTGCCACACATCTTCTGCATAAAATACATTTGTTAAAATCTCTTACAATTGATGGAGACTTATCATCTACTTTATGCTCTGTTCTTTCTCCTTTAAATTCGATATCCAATACATTAAATTTAATTGCCAAATCTTGAAGTTCACAATTACCAGAGCGAGTACATGTTAAGCAATCCTTAGAGTGATTGGAAATAATTAAATCTAATATTGTATGCCTTGCTTCTAGTACATTTGGTGTATGAGTATGTACTACCATTCCCTCTTCTACGGTTTGAATACAAGAAGTAGCAAAGCCACGTCTACCTTCTACCTCAACAATACACATTCTACAATCTCCAACTTCATTAATATCTTTTAAAAAGCATAAAGTTGGAATATCTATTCCTGCTTGTTTTGCTGCATCTAATATAGTTGTTCCTTCTGGTACACACACTTTTTTATCATCAATTTTTAAATTAACCATTATTCTCCTCCTTCCCTAAATGGGGACAGGCTTTTTTTTCTGGATTTTCCTAAATGGTGCCTGTCCCCATTTAGGAAAATTTATTTAACCGATTGCGTGGAATGGGCAAGACCTAATACACGTCGTACATTTAATGCATTTGTCTTGATTAATGTGTCTTTTTTCTCTTCCTTCTCCTTCAATTGCATTTACTGGGCAATTTCTTTGACACAATCCACAAGCTTTACACTTATCTTCGTCTATTTCTATTCTAGCTAGTGCTTTACATTCCATTGCTTTACATTCTTTTTCTATTGCATGTTGCCTAAATTCTTCTCTAAAGTATTTCATTGTGCTAATTACCGGATTTGGTGCACTTTGTCCAAGACCGCATATGCTAGATTTCTTGATATTTGCTGCTAATTTTTCTAATCGATAGATGTCGTATTCGTTTCCTTCTCCACTACATAATTTTTCTAAGATTTCAAGCATTCTTTTGGTTCCAATTCTACAAGGTGTGCATTTACCACAGCTTTCGCTAACGGTAAATTGTAAATAGAATTTTGCTAAACATACCATACATTTTGTATCATCCATTACAATAAGTCCACCAGACCCCATCATAGAG
>CALXVO010000108.1 GCA_944392065.1 uncultured Clostridia bacterium
CTAAAATGAAAGCATATATTAAAATATAAAAAATGAATGCTAATATACTTCGTTTTTCTAATTTACAATCAATTTCCTTTAGCATATTTTTTCGCTTAATCTCTATAACCAAGCAAAGTAGTAGACCAAAAGGAATTACCAGTAAAGATATCCAGCTAATTAGTAATGGATTACCTAATGCTAGTAATATTAAGCCTAGTGGAACAAATACAAGTAGTGCTAAATCAATAAAAGGAAAGAATATATTTAAGCACATTAAAAATCTGGATTTTGCACATAGTTTTTTAGAACGAAATATTTTTACATTTTTAAAAGCTTCTATCATTCCTCTAGCCCATCTTTTTCTTTGTTTGCCTAAGCCTTTTAATTTTTCTGGAACTTCAGTAAAAGCAATGGCATTTTTTGAAAAATTAGTTTCATAGCCTTTGCTTAATAATTGCCAAGTTAAAACAATATCTTCACCTACACAGTTTTTCCATCCACCAATTTCTTTTAGAATTTTGGTTTTATAGGCACTAAAAGCTCCTTGTGCAACTAAGGTAGAGTTATAATTACCTTGAATAAGTTTTACTCCGAATATTCCTAAAGTATAATCCCACTCTTGCAATCTGGTAATAAAACTTTTTTTAGCATTTTTAACAAATATACATCCAGCAGTAGCAGCTGTTTTTTCGTCAGAATTTGTTAATTTATCCATGATGTTTCTTATTGCTAATGGGTGTAAAACGGTATCACCATCTATTGTGATAGTGTGTTTAATAATGATCTTAATTATTGGAATCTGCATCTTTATGGGATATAAGAATAGAAAAAGAGCAGATGTAAAAATTCCAGTACTTTTGTATCACGATTTCGTAACTACAGTTCCAGGAAGTGATCCTGATAATTTTAACTATATAAATACTCTTGAAAGTTTTGAAGAAAATATAAAAACTTTTCTGAAAAATGGATATACAATAATGTCTATGAAGGATTTAGAAGATTGTGATAGTGGGAAAGCAGAGCTTCCTAGTAAGCCAATTATCATAACTTTTGATGATGGATATTACAGTAACTATGAGTATATCTATCCAATTTTGAAAGAATATAATGTGAAGGCTTCTATTTTTATCGTAACAGATAAGATAGGAAAAGAAATTGATGGAATAAAATATTTAGGTTGGGAAGAATGTTTAGAAATGCAAAATAGTGGTTTGGTAGAAATATGTAGTCATAGTAAAAAACATGTTTTTTACAATAAGCTTCTAGTAAGAGAACTTCGTGATGATGTAACAGAATCGTATCAAGTAATCGAAGAACATTTAGGAAAACAAGAGTTAAAGGTATTTGCTTATCCCTATGGAGCCTATACAAAGGAAGCAGTAAGAACTTTGAAAAATAATGGAATCGATTTTCAAGTATATGATTTAGGAATAAATAATTTTAAGGATTTAGATAGAAATTTTATAAAGAGAATTAACATTCCTTGCGAAATGACTGGAAAGGAAATTATAGATGAAATAGAAAATGGGACTAGTTAAAAGTCCCATTTTAAACTTCTATATAATTCTCTTTACAAGCCTTCATAAGTCTATTCATGATAGCTGTTCCAATACCGTTTCTCTCTACTCCTTCAATAATAACGATATCTGGAATTAAGGAATCCGCATTTTTCAAACAAGAGAAAATATTTCTAGCAATTTCATTTAAATTAGATTGAGAACCAATATCAATTACTAATTTATCTTGATAATAAGCAATATTTTCATGAGAAGACAAAATACAAGGATTATGATATTGAGTAGCAATTTTGTTAATTTCCTCTATCATTTTCTCCTTCTCTTTGCTATAAACTAAAATGCAATTGCTATTTGGAGTATAATGAGGTGCATGATTTACATTAGAAGAATTTGCATCCTCAAAATCTTTTATTACAGTTGGCGCAAATTGCAATAGCTGTTCTTCAGTAATACTTCCAGGCCTTAAAATATGAGGAATACCATCTATTACTTTTACAATAGTAGATTCAATTCCAATTTCACTATTTCCACCATCAATAGCAAGATCTATGGTATCTTTAAAATCTTTTACAATATCTTCAAAGCTTGTACCACTAATTTTACCAGAAATATTAGCACTTGGTGCAGCAATGGGAACGCCAGAATATTCTACTAGATTTTTAGCAATAACGCCACTCGGATTGCGAACTCCAACCAAACTTTGACCAGCTGTTACGATATCTGGTACGATTTCTCGTTTCTCTAAAATAATGGTAAAAGGGCCAGGAAAAAATGCTTCCATTAATTGATATTCCAAAGGGGAAATATTTTTAGCCACTGATTCTATCATTTCCATATTGCTTACTAATAAATTAATTGGATTATTAAAACTTCTTCCTTTGGCAAGGTATATTTTCTTTACTGCATTTTCATCTAATCCATTTGCACCTAGTCCATATACAGTTTCGGTAGGAAACAAAACAAGCCCACCAGATTTTATTATTTCAGCAGCATTTTCTAATTTCGAAAAATCATTTGTATTTTTTAGATCAATGTATTGGTACAAAGTGTTACCTCCAATAATATAAAGTAAATTAATTAAATTTAATAAAAGCTACTATTATTATGTTTTATTACTTATAAGTAGTCCCACGTGGCACATATATTTTTTATTCGAATGCGTGGAGAATACAAAATATATGTGCCAGCAAGATGGGACGGATTTTAAATAGTGAACTTAAAATATTATACTCCAAAACCATTCATTTGGCAAATACAATAATTTTATCGGCATCTTGTTTTCGAATGGCAAGAATAATATTTCTTACTTCATAAGCGATAGGGTCTCCAGCGATACTTTTCATAATAGGGGTAATAGGAGTATTAGGGATTAGACCTAAATCTAATAACCTCCTTTTTATATTTTCATTACAGCTGATTTCTTTTATTCTACCAGTGCTACCCAGTTCTAATTTAGTTAAAGGTATAGTTTCCATAAAGTCACCTCTGTATATTTTATTCATTTGAGAAGTGAGAGGTGAGAAGTGAGAGGTGGAAGTGGAAGCATACTCTTGACAAACAAAAAAAATATAATATAATGAGCAAGGAAAATAATTTTGAAATCAAATAACAAAAAAAGTTATAAAGATAATCAAAATTTATAAACAGAAGGGACACTTCCAACAGTTCAAAAATTTGGATAAAAAAGGAGTGTTCCAACAGTTCAAAAATTTGGATAAAAAAGGAGTGTTCCAACAGTTCAAAAATTTGGATAAAAAGGAGTGTCCCAAAAGTCCAAAAAATTGGACCAAAAGGAGTGTCCAAAAAGTCCAACAAAGGGAGGAATAGAAAATGGAAAGAAAAAGAGGATTTGAAATAGCAAAGGGATGGGAAGATAAAGGAATAAACTTGCCGGTAAGAAAAACAAAATATTCTGCTGGATATGATGTAGAAGCAGCAGAAGACGTTATAATACCAAGCTATAAACCAGGAATAAAGCCAACACTAATACCAACAGGATTAAAGGCATATTGCCAAAATGATGAATGGTATATGTTAGTTAATAGAAGTAGTGGACCTAAAAAAGGATTTGTAATGGCAAACAGTATAGGAGTAATTGATTCAGACTATTATGAAAATGAAACTAATGATGGACATTTTTACTTTCAATATTTTAATTTTCAAGATCATGATATTGAAGTGAAAAAAGGAGATATAATTGGACAAGTTATTTTCCAAAAATATTTAGTAACAGATGACGACAAGGCAGAAGGAGAAAGAAAAGGCGGATTTGGTTCTACTGGGAGATGAGAAGAGAAAAACGCGAGATAAGAGGTGGGAAGTTCTTATTAGAATGGCAAGTATAGAAAGCGAGAAAACGAAAAAATAGTTGAGACTCAACAATTACATAGAACGGTATACCTATTTAAAACTATTACATTAGTAAAAAGATAATTAAGTTAAACAGAGTGGTAGAATAAATTAATACTTGTGCAAAAAACGTAATCTTGAAAATAGCTTAAAATCAGCAAATACCAGAAATCGTCTACATAAATCAGGAAAAA
>CALXVO010000109.1 GCA_944392065.1 uncultured Clostridia bacterium
TTATTTAAAAGCTAAAAAGTTATAAATAAAAAATTTTTTAGAACCAAAAAAACAAGTTCAAACTTGTTTTTTTTTGCATATTTTTCATTTTTTTGAGTACACTACTAGTAATATTAAACTGAAAGGAATGAATTTCATGAAAGTTATTGATAAAATTGCATTGGTTCTAATAATAATTGGTGCCATTAATTGGGGACTTATTGTAATTTTCAATTTTAATTTAGTAGATACTATATTTGGTACTATGTCTATAATCAGTAGAATTATTTACATTTTAGTAGGAATTTCAGGATTGTGGGCTATTAAATTATTATTTACCAATAATGACTAAAACATACAAAAATATACCCAATTGAAATACACTATTTTTAGTGTTCATTTGTTGGGTATATTTTTGAAATATTTCACTTCTATTCTTATCTTCTTATTTATTCTCCTCTACCTTCTGGTAAAGCATTTGGAACTTCTATTACAACTTTAATTTTCATTATATATGAAATGGCTTTAACAAATTTGCTATTCTTAATACGTTGCCATAATGAAGGTTTGACTTCAACTCTAGTTTGTTCAATATATTGCTTATTTTCTTCTAATTCAGTTAGAGTTGCAATTTCTTCTATTTTTTCCTCTGCTACTTGCTCTTCTATTGTTTCCTCCGGTGTAGGTATTAATTTTAATGCATCTGCTACTTCTATACCAATATAACTTAAAGCCTTTGATCTGTCCTCTATTCTTTCCATATCTATTTCTATATGCAAATTTGTCTCTAAATTGCCAATTCTAGCATTTATAAGTTTTACCGCATCTTGATAATTCTGTGAAGTAGAAGATTTAGCTCTTCCTATTAATCCTAAGGTTTCTATTATATCTTCTGAAAAATCGCCAGATATCTGTTTTATTGTTTCTTTCCAATCTTCAGATTTATTCTCTACTGCATCTAAGGCATCTTTTAAGCTAGCTGCTAATGATATATTCTTTTCTCTTTGTCTAATTAATTCTTCTATCCTTTTTGTATTCTCTTCAAACTGATTTGTTGCATATTCAACTAACCCATATGCTGCTTTATAAACACTTGCTGGGAAATTTTTCTTTTTTGGATATTCAATTAAATACGTTTTTATTGATTCTATTAAATCCTTAAAATATGCATCATCTTCTAATTGAACAATTTGTTTTTTACTATTTGGATTTATTAATTTTTGTACTTTATCTATATTGGATAAAATTTTTTCTTCCGTGATTACCATTCTCACGTTTACTATGCCAGATTTAGACATTGTAAACCTTCCCTCCTTTATCCTATGTAATGCTTATTTCCGTAAGTTTTTTTGAACTTAATAGGATTTTTATTTTCTACATTTCATTATAATTTTATTACAAGTTATCTCTTAAGTCAAGAGTTTTTTTGTAATTATTTGTCTTTTTTTCTTACGGAAAATTACAATTTCTAGTCTTTATTTATTAGCAAACAATGTGTGTCTTAAATTTTTACTTTTTCTTTATTTCTTCAAATCTTTTAATCTTCATTGTTGTAGTTTTTACAAATTCATCATGTTTAATTTCTAATTTCTTAATTGCCTTATAAGATGTTAGCCCTTTATTTACTTCTTTTATTTTCTCCCAGATTATTTTATATACGGCATCTTCATCCAAATCTTTTCCATATTTTTCTTCTATCTCTTCATAGTTTGGTATTACTCTGGCTGTAATTGTGAGTTCTTTTTCTCCTTCTACTTCTTTTCCATATACCATGCATTCCTTTATTTCTGGATGTTTTGAAAGCAATAATTCTATTTCTTCTGGATAAATATTTTTTCCGTTTTGTGTAACAATTACATTCTTACTTCTACCTGTAATATAAAGGAATCCATCTTTATCCATGTATCCAACATCTCCAGAGCGGAACCATCTCTTTCCATCTTCTTCAAAGATAGCTTCTTTTGTAGCTTCTTCATCTTCATAATAGCCAATCATTAATGTTTTGCTACTAATTAAAACTTCTCCTTCTCCATTTTCATTTGGATTATCGATTCTTATTTCTGCTCCCACAACAGCTTTACCTGCAGATCCTACTCTTGTATCAAAATCTGGAGTTAATGCTGCAATAGGTGCTGTTTCTGTTAATCCATACCCTTGTAAAAATAGAATTCCTATATCCTCTACCCATTTTCCAATTTTAGCATCAATTGGAGCTGCTGCAGAAACAATAATTCTAATTCTTCCACCTAGGTTTTCATATATTTCATTAAATACTTTTCTCTTTATATCTATTCCGACTGCTTTTAAAGCATTGGTAACATGTATCATGGAATTTACTAATCCATCTTTTTTGCTTTTCTTTATATTTGCATTAATTTTTCTATATAAAGTTTCCACTAACAATGGTACTGTTAAAAGTGCTGTTGGTTTTGTTTCTTGCAAATCTGGAACAATATGTTTTAAACCCTGGCATACACTTATAGATGCTCCTACTCCAAAAGGAAGTAGGAAACCTATCGATGATTCATACGTATGATGTAAAGGAAGAATGGACATTAATCTATCATCTGGTGTAAGTTTTACGTAAGCAGTTGCTGCATTTACATTTTGTGCTAAGTTTCTGTTACATAGCATAACACCTTTTGCATTTGAAGTTGTACCTGAAGTAAAAATTAAAACTTTAAACTCTTCTGGATCAATTTCTATGCTCATAAAGCTATTATCTCCACCATTATAAATAGCTTTTCCTTCTTCAATTAAGTAATCTAATCCTACAAATCTACCATTTATTTCTTCACTTGAATTCATTTGTATAAAATATTTTACATCTGGTAAATTTTCTGCTACTTTTTTAATTACATCTGCTTTTCTTGTAGAAAAAATTACTGCTGATGCTTTTGCTCTTTTAATAACATTTTCAATTTCATTTTCAGGTAATTCTTTATCTACTGGTACTGCGATTCCTGCTCCACAAAGCATTGTCATATAAGATACATACCAATGATTGGTATTTTCTCCAATGATAACTACTCTGGTATCTTTCAAATTTAATTTTCTTGTTAAAGCAGTGCCTAGTCCTATTACTTCATTTTTAAATTGATTATAGGTGATTTCAGTCCAATCTTCTTTTGGATTAAATTTTTCTAATAAAAATGTTCTATCTGCATATTCTTTCGATGAATGTATAAACATTTCTTTTACCGTTGTAAATGAAGTTCCTTCATAGTTTTTCTTACTCTTTTTGTTTTTATTCTCTTCTACTTTTTTTAATTTATCATAATCTACCTTTACCTCATCTATTTCGTCCATTTCCTTCATATTGAACTTTGGAAATTTTAAGTCCGGTATTTTAAAGTCTTTTAATATTCTCATATATCATCCAATCCTTTCTAATCATATAGCATTTACTAATTTCTATAAAACATAGTATTTTTATATTGTTCTTTTTATGCTCCCTATTTTTTCCTTGTTTATGCTTTTAATTTCTTTAAGAAGAGACAGTCAATTTCATTAAAAAGTTTTTGAACATCTACTTCTTCATGTTTCATTTTATAAATAAAACTTGAACAAGTAAATCCGAATATTCCAGAAGCAATTACATCTGCGTCTTTATTTACTATTTCCTTTTTTGCAATTCCTTCTTTTACTATTTTTTCTATCATTTGTATGTATTCAAATACATATTTTTTGCATAATTTGCTTCTATCATCATTTCCCCAAATTTGGCTTAATATAATAGTCATAAAATTCTCATATTTAAAAAGTATCTTTATTTGAATAAGGACAATTGCTCTTAATTTATCTAATGAATTGTTTAGTTTTTCTGTCTTAATGTTAATACTATTTTTTAGTAGTTTCATTCCCTCCTCTACTAAAAAATGAAATATTTCTTCCTTACTAGAAAAATGATAATATAATGTTCCTTTTGCTACTCCTACAGTTGCTGTTATTTCTTCTATGCTAGTAGCATCATATCCTTTTTCTGCAAATAATTTCATAGAAGTTTCAAATATTTTTCTTTTTGTTTTGTTCATATCGCTCCTTTGTTTATTTT
>CALXVO010000110.1 GCA_944392065.1 uncultured Clostridia bacterium
CTGGAATATCAACTGTTTTATGTTTTGAACTATTTGCATTTCTAATTCTTGTTAACATATCTGCAATTGGATCTGTAGTATTCATTTAGTTACTAACCTCCTTTTCTTTCTTTTTGACAGGGTTAATGATTCACCCTTTTTTTATTTTCATTAATTTGTTAAAACTGATTTAAAGTAGTGAGATGTGCATTTTTGTTATTTATTGCAAGCCGAAGGTGTACTATTGTACATCGAGGTTTGAAATAAATAGCGAAAATGTGCAGATTGCTGCTTTTAATCTGTTTTAATTACCAGCTGGCTTTCTTAACCCCTGGAATCTCTCCCTTATGAGCTAATTCTCTAAAACATACACGGCATATACCATATTTTCTAATATATGCATGTGGTCTACCACATAATTTACATCTATTATATTCTCTAGTTTTATATTTTTGTGGTCTTGCTTGTTTTACTTTCATTGATTTTTTAGCCATAGTTTACTCCTTTCTTATCACAACTATATTATGTTTGTAAAATTAATTTAAAACAAGTATAACTAGGCAGTCAAGCTAAAAAACCGGAATCGTACTTTGTGTACGATGAGGATTTTTTATGCGTAGACTAACGACGTTAGACGCAGTTTAAAATTAATTTTTAAAAGGCATTCCTAACAACTTTAACAACTCTCTTGATTCTTCATCAGTTTTAGCTGTTGTTACGAATATAATATCCATACCTCTTAATTTGTCTACTTTATCATATTCTATCTCAGGGAATATTAATTGTTCTTTAACTCCCATTGAGTAGTTTCCTCTTCCATCAAATGAATTGTTAGAAACTCCTCTAAAGTCTCTTACTCTTGGAAGTGCAACATTAAATAATTTATATGCAAAGTCATACATTTTATCTGCTCTTAAAGTTACTTTACATCCAATGTTTGCTCCTTCTCTTAGTTTGAATGCAGCAATTGATTTTTTTGCTTTTGTTATTACTGGTTTTTGACCTGTAATTTGAGCTAAATCATTCATTGCATTTTCTAATGCTTTAGGATTTTCTTTTAAATCTCCTAAACCAATATTTATAACGATTTTGTCAAGTTTTGGTACTTGCATAATTGATTTATAATTGAATTTTTTCATTAATGCTGGGATTACTTCATTTACATATTGTTCTCTTAATTTTTCCATTATTTAATTAATCCTCCTTCCTTATTTTAATTTTGCACCGCATTTTTTACATATACGAACTTTTTTATCTTTTTCTATGCTGTATCCTACTTTTGTAGCTTTTCCACATTTTGGGCATACAACATTTACTTTTGAAACTGGAATGCTACATTCTACTGGTATGATTCCACTTTCTTCTCCTTGTCTTCTTGCTTTAACATGTTTTTTTCTTATATTTACGCCTTTTACTACTACTTTGTCTTCTTTTGGCATAACTTCTAATACTTCTCCTGTTTTACCTTTGTCATTTCCAGATAAAACTTGAACATTGTCGCCTTTTTTGATTCTCATTTTAGAGTTTTCCCTCCTTCTTTTTGATTTTATTATAGTACTTCTGGTGCTAAAGATAATATTTTCATGTAATCTTTTTCTCTTAATTCTCTTGCAACTGGTCCAAAGATACGTGTTCCTCTTGGTGTTCCGTCTTCTTTTATTATAACAGCTGCGTTTTCATCAAATTTTATATATGAACCATCTGATCTTCTTAATCCTTTTTTAGATCTTACGATAACAGCTTTTACAACATCACCTTTTTTAACAACTCCTCCTGGTGTTGCTGATTTAACAGAAGCAACTATTACATCTCCTATGTTAGATGTTTTTCTGTATGAACCTCCTAAACATCTGATACACATGATTTCTTTTGCACCTGTGTTATCTGCTACCTTTAATCTTGATTGTTGTTGTATCATTTATGGTTCCTCCTTTCTTTTCTTTTTGTCAGGGGACACATCTTTCCCCTTGGTCACTTCTTCAGGGATAAAATATGTCCCCTCCCCTTATGAATAAGGGATGACCTTTATTTATATTTTTAGCTTTTTATTATTTTGTAATGGCTTTTTCTGTAATTTCAACTACTCTCCATCTTTTATCTTTAGATAGTGGTCTTGTTTCCATTACTTTTACTTTATCTCCTATTTGGCAAGCATTTTCTTCATCATGAGCTTTTAATTTATATGTTCTTTTTACTGTTTTACCATAGATTTTGTGACTTACACTTGTTTCTACTGCTACTACAACTGTTTTGTCCATTTTGTTTGATAATACAGTTCCAATCATAGTTTTACGAAGATTTCTTTCTTCCATTTAGATTTCTCCTTTCCTCTTTTTCGACAAGGGACACACCTTTACTTTTCCGTCATGTCCACTTGGTTCAAGGAATGTCCCTTCCCCGCGTGATTAAGTGATTCGCCCTTGCTCTTATTTCATTACTATGTTTATGCTTTCTTACTTTCTTGAATTTTTCTTTCTGTTAATACTGTATTTATTTTAGCTATATCTCTTTTAACTTGTTTTATTTTCATTGGATTATCTAATCCGTTTGTAGCTAAACTAAATTTTAATTTGAATAATTCTGTTTTTAGTTCACCTAATTCTTTTTCTAAATCTGGTGAAGACATTTCTCTTATTTTATCTATCTTCATCATTTTCACCTACCTTTTCAGTTTCTCTTGCTACGAATTTTGTTTTATTAGGTAGTTTATTCATAGCTAAACGTAAAGCTTCTCTTGCAGTTTCTTCTGGTACACCAGCTATTTCAAACATAACTCTACCAGGTTTTACAACTGCTACCCAATATTCAGGAGCACCTTTACCTTTACCCATACGAGTTCCGATAGGTTTTGCTGTTATTGGTTTATCTGGGAAAATTTTTATCCAAACTTTTCCTCCTCTTTTTATATAACGAGTCATAGCAATTCTGGCTGCTTCAATTTGATTTCCTGTAACTAAAGCTCCTGTTACTGCTTGGATTCCATATTCTCCATCTGTAACTTTATTACCTCTTGTTGCTTTTCCTCTCATTCTACCTTTTTGTACTTTTCTGTGTTTTGTTCTTTTTGGCATTAATGGCATTATTTTTCTCCTCCTTCCACTTTCTTTTCTGGAAGAACTTCTCCTTTATATATCCAAACTTTTACACCGATTTTTCCATATGTTGTATCTGCTTCTGCAAATCCATAATCTATATCAGCTCTTAAAGTTTGTAGTGGTATGTTTCCTTCTTTATAGAATTCAGTTCTAGCCATGTCAGCTCCACCTAATCTTCCAGATACTGCAGTTTTTATTCCTAAAGCACCTGATTTCATAGCTTTTTGCATACATTGTTTCATAGCTCTTCTGAATGAAATTCTTCTTTCTAGTTGTCCTGCTATATTTTCTGCAACTAATTGTGCATCTGTGTCTATGTTTTTAACTTCTACAATGTTTAAATTAACATCTTTTCCTATTAATTTTACTAATTCTGCTTTTACGCTTTCAACACCTGCTCCACCTTTTCCGATTACGATACCAGGTTTTGCTGTGTATAAATTAATTTTAACCATCTTAGCTGTTCTTTCGATTTCTATCTTTGAAATTCCAGCAAGATATAATTTTTTCTTTAAAAATTTACGGATTTTTTGGTCTTCTACTAAATAATCTGCAAAGTGTTTAGAGTCTGCATACCATTTAGAGTTCCAGTCTTTTATTATTCCAACTCTTACTCCTGTTGGATGTACTTTTTGTCCCATAAATCCTAAGCCTCCTTTTCTACTTTTTGACAGGGGACACATCTTTCCCCTGGGTCATTTCTTTAGGGATAAGATATTTCCCCTCCCCTTATGAATAAGGGATGACCTTTTTATTCTCTTTCTCTTAAAACTATTGTGATGTGACTTGTTCTTTTTCTAATTCTTACTGCTGAACCTTTTGCTGCTGGTCTAATTCTTTTTAAAGTTGGACCTTGATT
>CALXVO010000111.1 GCA_944392065.1 uncultured Clostridia bacterium
GTAGATGGAAGTGTGGAGACCGATTTAAGGTCAGAATTTCAAGAAGCGGGAATAAACCAAACATTACATAGAATTTATTTAGAAGTTAGATGTAATGTTACAATTTTAACACCATACAATACAATGACAGAAACTATAGTAAATCAAGTATTGCTAATGGAAGGAGTTATAATTGGGAATATACCAGATGCATATTATAACTTGGAAGGATTAAATAGCGACCAGATGATGGAAATGGTAGAATAACAAGAAACTCGGAAACATAGATTTCCGAGTTTTGTATAAATTCTATCTTTTTGAGAATTGAGGAGCTTTTCTAGCTTTCTTAAGACCATATTTCTTTCTCTCTTTCATACGTGGGTCTCTTGTTAAGAAACCAGCAGATTTAAGAGTAGGTCTGTATTCGCTGTTAGCTTCTAGTAATGCTCTAGCAATACCTAAACGAATTGCTCCAGCTTGACCTGTAAATCCTCCACCTTGTACTTTACAAATAACATCATATTTATCTACTGTATTTGTTGCAGTTAGTGGTTGCTTAACTATAACTTTTAAAGTATCTGTTCCTAAATATTCATCTATATTTTTTCCGTTAATTGTAATAGTTCCTTTGCCTTCTACAAGTCTTACTCTAGCAATAGAACTTTTTCTTCTTCCTGTACCATAAAACACTATTTTATCTGTTTTTGCTTTAGGCATTTTTAAAATCCTCCTTTAATTAATTAAAAATTCCAAACTTCTGGTTTTTGAGCTACATTTTCATGCTCTGCTCCTGCATATACTCTTAATTTTTTAAGCATTTGTCTTCCTAAGCTATTATGTGGAAGCATACCTTTTACAGCACGCATCATCATTTGCTCTGGGCTTTTATTTAATAAATCTCTTGCTTTAATTTCTTTTAAACCACCAATATATCCAGAATGATGTCTGTATATTTTTTGGTCTAATTTCTTTCCTGTTAAAACAACTTTGCTTGCATTTAATATAATAACATGATCTCCAGTATCTAAGTTTGGAGTATAAGTTGGTTTGTGTTTTCCTCTTAAAATCAACGCAGCTTGTGCAGCAACTCTTCCTAGAGGTTTGTCAGCTGCATCAATGATATACCATTTTCTTTCAATTTCACTTTTTTTAATACTATATGTTGTATTATTCATGGTAATATGTATCCTCCATTTCATTAATAAAATTTAAAATATAAAAATATATATGAAACCAAGTAAAAAGCCACCGGGGAGAAGCTTTTGTCTTAGCCATATTCGATTTAATGCTATGATATTATATAATAAAAAGGTAGAAAAGTCAAGGAAAAATGAAGAAAAAGTTGGAACTACCATTATCTAATAACACTTTTATGAAAAAATTCTTTTCATAGTATTGAAAATACAGAGCTATTAGTATAAAATATTATTATGATAATTATATATAAAAATAATATTTTTTAGTGTCAAAGGAAACTTTGCATTTTAGATTAAATAATAAAAACATAAGAAAGAGGAGAATAGATAATTATGGGAAAAGAAAAAATTCTTCCAAATGAAAGTCCTATAAAAAAAGAATTACATTTAGATAAAAAAATGAATAAGAGTAAATTAAAAGTAATAGAAAAAGAAAGAGGAATAACATTAGTAGCACTTGTAATAACAATGGTAATAATTATAATTCTTTCTACAGTAACGATAAATGTAGTATTTAGTGATAATGGAATAATAAGACAAGCAACAGAAACAAAAGATAGAGCGACTAATATAATAGAAAATGAAGGAAGTAACATGAATAGTTTGTTACAAGAGCATGCAAACGTATTAGCCGAAGATAGTAGCATAGGGAAACCATATATAGATAATGTATTGCCAACAGCACCAGAACTAAGTGATGGAATGACTCCTGTAAAATATGTAGATGGAATTGGCTGGGTAAAAACAGATGCAAGTGATGCAGATTGGTATAATTATGAAGAAAAAAAGTGGGCAAATGTAGTATTGGGCGATAGTACATTTGTAACAAATGGAGATAAGCAAGTACTAAATGAGGATTTAGCATATAGTATGTTGGTATGGATACCAAGATATGCGTATAGAATAACAAGCCAATATCATATATCAACAAGTAGTGCAGGAAATATAGATATAGTGTTTGTAGATACTACAAATACTAGTAAGGATGGAACACAATATAGTTCTGAATACCCAGAAATAATAAATGAAGGTGAAATGAGTAATTATGTAGTACATCCAGCATTTAATTTTGGTGGGACAGAACTTAGTGGATTTTGGGTAGGAAAATTTGAAACAAGTAATACAGAAGGATATGGAGATAGTATTGATACAGCAAATTCATTAGAATTAACAGCTCAAATTAAAGCAAATGTTACAAGTTGGAGAAGTTTAACAATAGGAAATATGTTTACTGTATGCACAGACTTAAATAGAGAAGGGAACCCATATGGCTTAAATACAAACAATGGTGTAGTGGATCCTCACATGATGAAAAATAGTGAGTGGGGAGCAGTGGCTTATTTAAGTCAAAATACAACTTATGGAAAAGGAAGCGAGATATGGATAAACAATAATAGTAGTTTTATAACTGGAAGAGCAGGAGAAAGTGTAAGTCAATCACATAATGATGCAGGGGCAGGAACTTACACATATGATTCAGAAAATGGGCAAGAAGCTAGTACCACAGGTAACATAACTGGTGTATATGATATGAGTGGAGGAGCATTCGAATGTGTAGCAGCATACATAAATAACGAAACTAGTGATTTAAGTATAAATGCAACGAGCTTATTGGTAGCAAATGAAAAGTATAAAGATGTGTATAATATAGGAAATAGTGACACCAATAGTAATAACTATGCATTAGCTATACCTGAAAATGGATATTATGGAGATGCTATATACGAAATATCAAGTAACGGAACAGGAGCAACAGCATGGTATGGCGACTATGCTGGCTTTCCAGCTACAAGAATCCCATTCTTTATTCGTGGCGGATCTTATTATGATAATACTTATGGAGGAGTGTTCTATTTCTATGGAGATTCTGCAGGTACGGATGTTACTACTATTGCAACAGCTGAAGCGTTTCGTGTAGTTATACCAGTACTTAATGTATAATAAATTTAGTTACTGGATAAATTTCATGCCTATGTTGCGATGCTCAAAGGGTTACAATTGGCTAGTATATAATGTAAAAATAGCTATGAATTGTAACACTCCAAAGGCACACATAGAAAGATTTTACATAAAATGTATTGACATTAGCAGAAAAATGTTGTATGATTATATAGTCATAAAAGAAGAAGCAATCCACTTCTCACCTTAACTAATAGGAAAAGGTTAGATATTATAGCATAATACGAAAATAAATTATAAAATAGCTGAAATAAGGAACAACAAAACTTGTGTATTATGTGGATAATTAGTTATAAGAATTAGCTATAACTGTAAATAATGTGGATTGATTTGTTTTTTGACAAATCATTTTTTGTGCTTTGGCACATATATATTTTTTGGAGGTGTTTTATATAAAACAAGAATTACCTATTAATGAACAAATTAGAGCGAGAGAAGTTCAATTAATTGATGAACAAGGAGAAAAAAGAGGAGTAATAAAACTTAATGATGCTTTAGATTTAGCTTATGAAAAAAAACTGGATTTAGTATTAGTTGCACCAAATGCACAGCCACCAGTTTGCAAAATAATGAACTATGGTAAATATAAATTTGAGCAAGCAAAAAAAGAAAAAGAGGCTAAGAAAAAGCAAAAAGTATTTGAACTAAAAGAAATAAGAATTACACCAAATAT
>CALXVO010000112.1 GCA_944392065.1 uncultured Clostridia bacterium
AATATAAACAAGAATCATTGTGAAAAAATAATATTAACTAAAGAAGTATAAGCATCAAACTGATATATTTTAAAATAATTAATGCTCGGGAGGAATGTATAAAGATGGACAAAAAGCAAAAAAATAAAAAAGATATGGGAAAAATGGGCGTGAGAATAATGGCACTAATACTCACAATACTAATGGTTTTGGCAGTAGCATCTACTCTTATATATTACTTAATAGTAATGTAATTAGTAAAAAATGAAATAAAAAGAGGAAAAGTTATATGAATATTTTTTCAATGAATAATATAAATGGATTTTGGACGAGTATAACAGATTATATAACAGATATTTCCTTAAATCCATTTAAATTAGTAATTTTTATCTTAGATATACTAATAGTTGGATATGTAGGGTATAAGTTTGTAAAATCAGCAAGAAATTCTAGAGTATGGCAGCTACTAAAGGGAATAGTTCTAATAATATTAGTAACAATATTAAGTGGAATATTTGAATTTAGAATCTTAAATTGGCTTTTAACAATTTTTACAACATATGGAGTAATAGCGTTAATGGTTATATTCCAACCAGAACTCAGAAGAATGCTAGAACAACTAGGAACAAATAAATTTACAAGGTTCTTCGGAATAGGTTTGGAAAAAGACCTAGAAACTAAAACAAAAGAAGATATTTATAAAGTAGCTATAGCAGCAAAAGAATTGTCTAATTCAAAGGTTGGCGGATTGATCGTACTAGAAAGAGATATACAATTAAACGACATAATGGATACTGGAGTTAGAATAGATGCCGATGTATCTCCACAATTAATAGTTAATCTATTTGTACCGAAGACACCATTACATGATGGGGCAATAATAATAAGCAAAAACAAGATTGCAGCTGCAGCATGTATCCTACCATTATCAGATGACAAGTCAATTACAAAAGGATTGGGTACAAGACACAGAGCGGCACTAGGCATCTCAAGAGAAAGTGATGCAATTGCAGTAGTTGTATCAGAAGAAACTGGCAAAATATCTATAGCAAAAGATGGAAATCTTATAGTAGATTTAAAAGAAGAAGCTTTAAAAAATATACTCATAAAAAATTTAGTAGTAAAAAGATTTGGAAATAAAAATACTAAAAAGACACATACTCCTAAATTTATAAAAAAATTAAAAAAGCAAGAAGATACTATAAAAAAAGAAAAAATAGACAATTTGTCTCGGCAAAAAAGAATAAGTTATAGAATTGATTAATGTGTTTAAATTAAATAGCAAAAATAATAAATAGGAAATAAAGTATATTCAAAATTATAATTTTTATTGTAATGAGGAATGAATGCAAAATGAGGAATATTAAATTAACAATAGAATATGATGGTAAGGACTTTGGCGGTTGGCAAAAACAGCAAAGTAAATTAAATATTCAAGGAGAGATAGAAAGAGCAATTGAGAATATAACAGGCGAAAAAACCGACTTAATTGCATCTGGGAGAACGGATGCAGGAGTTCATGCTCTGGGACAGGTGGCAAATTTTAAAACTAATTCAAATATGTCGATAGATAAAATTCCAATAGCCATAAATTCACAAGTAAAAAACTCAATCAGAATAAAAAAAGCGGAAGAGGTAGATGAGAATTTTCATAGTAGATTTAATTGTAAAAGAAAAACATATAGATATGTAATAGATAATTCACAATATGGCAGTGCTATTTATAGAAATATTTCTTATCATATGCCTATAAAGCTAGATGTAGAAAATATGAAAAAAGCCATAAAATATTTTGAAGGAGAACATGATTTTAAATCTTTTAAATCTAGTGGAACAAGTAGTAAAAGTAGTGTGAGAATAATATATAAGGCAAATATAATTACAGAAGGAGAAAATATTGCAATTGATTTAACAGGAAATGGATTCCTATATAATATGGTCAGAATTATAGCAGGAACACTAGTGGATGTAGGCTTAGGAAAAATTAAACCAGATGATATACCTACTATAATAGAAGCAAAAGATAGAACAAAAGCGGGCAAAACTTTGCCACCACAAGGTTTAATGTTATTAAACGTAGAGTATGATTAGATTTATTCATAAATTGTCACAAAATTTAACGTGTATACATAAAATATACTAAAATCATAGTAAGAAAAAAAGGAGTATATTTTATGAATATATTATTATTATTTTTTGCATTACCAATTGCTACTATCATACTTTCTATCGTTTTACAAAAAATATTAAAATGTCCTATCTTAGTGGCTGCTACTTTTTTTGCAATATACTTAATTGTTGCTTTTGCAATATTTGATTCTGGATTTTTAATTTTTGTTATTTTATATACAATACTAGCTTATATTACAGCAGTACTTACTAGACTAATATGCAATATACTAGAAAGACTAAATTTATTAAACAATAATTGCAATAGTAATTGTATTTGTGATGATAGATGTAATAATAGTTGCAGAAATAATAACAATTCAAATAATAATGACAATAACAATGATAACAACAATAATAACACAAATCGAACAAGGCTTACTTTAACAACAAATCAAACAAATCCAGTCGTATATTTAACCAATCGAACCAATTCTTCTGGGAGAAACGGATGTTGCTGCAGCAAAAGATAGTAGCAAAAATTAAATGTATAACATTGTTAATAAAATAAAGATTATCAAGACAATTAGCAAAGTATTATAAGCCCGCGCAGGGATGTTCTAATTAAAAAAATGAGCGAAGCAGGGAGCTTAAGTCGGGACGAAGCGAAGTTTTTTAATTAGAACTCCCGTTGCAGGGCATGCTATTGTTGATAATCTTTATTTGATTAACAATGTTATACTTTTATTCAACAGAAATATTACAGAAATATTACAATAATATTAAGTTTTTGTTACAAGAAGCTTAATGTTATTGTATTTTTTTATATATTGTTGTAAAATAGAATATGAAATAATATTTTGTCAAAAACAAGGAGGAATATAAATTATGGCAATGAATCCAATGCAAAGAAAAGCAAATAATTCGTTTTTATTAGGAATTTTAATAACATTATTAATAACTGGAATAATAATAGGCTTTTTAATTTACCAAATATCTAATTTGAATAAAAAATTAGAGGAAGAAGAGGCTTTAAAAGTATATGCATATGTTGTATCAGAGACTATTAAATCTGGTGAAACTCTAGATATGGCAAAACTACAATATGTAGAAACTAATTTAGGAAGTGTGGATACAAGCAATTTAGTAACTGTACTTGAAACAGAAGTAGTAGTAGATCCTACAACTGAATTGGAAGAAATTGTATATACTCAAAAAGCAAAAGTGGATTTGAATCCAGGAACTGTTCTTACAAATGACTTATTATATGAAGGAGAGGCACTAACATCTGACGTAAGAAGTCAAGAATTCAATGTAATTCAACCACCAAGCCAATTAAAAACAGGTGAATATATAGACATAAGATTAAGAACACCCGATGGTAGAGATTTAATAGTTGTATCTTATAAACAAGTTACTATACCTCAGATAGAGGGTATAGATTCAACAAATTGTATGTGGATTGATTTAAAAGAAGAAGAAATCTTAATGATGAGTTGTGCTATAGTTGAGTCATACCAAATGAATGGCGCAAAGCTATATGCGACAAGATATGTTGAACCAGGAATTCAAGAAGCAGCAATACCAACATATATACCTAATGATGAAACAATAACACTTATACATAATGATCCAAACATAGTTCAAGAAGCAAAAGAGCTTGCAAATAAAGGCGTAAGCGAAGTTATTCTTATCGCACAAGATACCACA
>CALXVO010000113.1 GCA_944392065.1 uncultured Clostridia bacterium
GCAATGGATTAATAAGAAGAGCAGAAGATGCAAGAGACTATTATTCAAATGACACAGCATATACAGATGAATCAATGGCAAATGTGGAAAGTTATTTGGATGAACTAATAAGCGGAGCAGGAGGAGGCTCTGGAGGTGGCACAGGAAGTGGAACAACAACAGAAGATGGAGTGACAATACCGGAAGGATTCTATTATGTAGGAGGGACAAAGGAAGAAGGAGTAGTAATTTCTGATGCTCCAGCAGATGCAGGCAAAGGAACCAGTCATAGCGTAGCGGAAAATGACCTGATAGGCAACCAATTTGTGTGGATACCAGTTGAAGATGATAGTTTGTTTGAAAGATATGCTGGATATTTTAGTGGAAATTCTCAATCTATAAGTAATTACACAGAACCATATGCAGGAGGATATACAAATGAAGAACAAGAATTCAACGCAATGAAAGCAAGTGTACTAGAGAATGATGGATTTTACGTAGGAAGATATGAAGCAGGAACAACGGCAGAAGAAGCAAGAACAGAATCATCAGGAATAAATGTAGAAGAAGTAGTAGTACAGCAAGGGGTCAATGTATATAATTATGTTAAATGGGGGAATGCAATGAATGATGAAACTGGAGGAGCAGTAGAATTAGCAAAAGGATTTGCAGAAGCAAATGGATACGAATCAGTAACAAGTACATTAATCTATGGAGTGCAGTGGGATGCGATAATGAATTTTATAGATTCGAACTATGCAACAGGAAGTTGTGATAGCAATTCCTTTGTAAGAGATTCAAGTGGAAAAGGATGGTACAAACGAGGTTTACCAACAATAACAGGATCAAATGAAAATTATGCATTAAAAAACATATATGACCTAGGAGGCAATGTAAGTGAATGGACGATGGAGGCGTTCTATACTAACAACCGTGCCTCTCGTGGACGGCGGTTACAACAGTTCTGGCTCGAATATTCCAGCTTCTGGTCGTAGCAACTACGAACTTCCGTCCTACAGCAACGATGACATTGGCTTTCGCTTGTCGCTTTATTTGTAGGTCTGAAAGCTGATAGAGAGAATAGAGGTTTAAGCAATGAAATAATATACAAAAAAAGTAGATACATGAATATCCTGAAGTACAGTAGAGATTGGAGTTTGCAAGCTTATATAATGCTAAATATGATAAAACAGAAAAATGGTGCCTAAAATAGGAACCATTTTTCTGTTGACTGAGTTTATATATATCTGTCCTATTAAAAATTAACCAAATCTAAATAATAAATTATTAAGATTTGGTTAATTTGCATAACTTATCTGTAATCTGTATAGCATAAGCATCTAAGCAAAGTTCGAACAGAAACGTAATTGGTGGAGGTTGGTTACCCATAAATGAACTCAATGAGTTCACATAATGCTTATTTGGTGGAGATGAGGAGAGTTGAACTCCTGTCCAATAACCCATCCATATAAACTTCTCCGAGTGCAGTTTGTTATTAAGATTCCTTAAAAGTAGCTTAACAAACAAACCTATCTTTTAAGTAGTCAGCATATTACCCTTTACTTCTGTGACAAAAAGTAAATTTGTTATCCCACTAGATAATCGCCTTATCTAAAACTGTGGGAAGTTTTAGGTGGGCGGGCTACCTAAGCTTAGGCAGCAGCGTATGCTAATTCTCTATTATCAGCGTTTATATTTATTTTCGCTTTTTTATAGTGGCCGAAGCGACCATCCACTACTCGCTATTCATACTTCAGAATTATTGTCGAAACCAAATACATCCCCATAAAAAGTACAATAATAATTATACTATAAATTATGAAAAAATACAAGATAATATGAATGAATAAAAATGGAAATTTTTGGAGAGTTAATTAAAAAATATTACAAAAAATTATCAAAAATTGTTTACTTTTGTAATAATTTTGTATACAATATATTTAGTTGATAAAAGAGATAATCAAAAGAAAAAAAGCGAAAGGGGCTATTGCCGATGAAAATATTAATGTTAACATGGGAATATCCACCAAGGATAGTTGGCGGAATTGCTAGAGTGGTGCATGACTTATCAAAAAGATTAATTAAAGATGGACACGAAGTTACAGTTGTAACATACAAAGATGGAGATGTACCATACTATGAGAATGACAAAGGAGTAGAAGTATATAGAGTAGATAACTATATGATACATCCAAATAATTTTATTGACTGGATAATGCAACTTAATTTTAACTTAGTATCTAAAGCTACAGAAGTAATAAATAAAAACGGAAAATTTGATGTAATTCATGCACATGATTGGCTAGTTGCAAATGCAGCAAAAACCCTAAAAAATTCATTTAACATTCCGGTAGTATCTACAATTCATGCAACAGAAGCTGGAAGAAATTCTGGAATACATGATGACACTCAAAGATATATAAATGATACAGAATGGCTTTTAACATATGAATCTACAGAAGTTATAGTAAATAGTAATTATATGAAAGGGCATGTGCAAGGATTATTTGGACTTCCATATGACAAAATAAATGTGGTACCAAATGGAATAAATTTAAATAATTTTACTGGTATAGATAGAGATTATGATTTTAGAAGACAATATGCAATGGATAATGAAAAAATAATACTATATATGGGAAGATTAGTATATGAAAAAGGGGTACAACATTTAATTTCAGCAATGCCAAAGATTTTAGAAAACTATCATGATTCAAAATTAATAATTGCAGGAAAAGGTGGTATGCTTGATGAACTAAAAGCACAAGTATACAACTTAGGCCTTTCAAATAAAGTATACTTTACAGGATATTTAAATGCAAAACAAGTACAAAAAATGTATAAATGTGCAGATGTAGCCGTATTTCCAAGTACATATGAACCATTTGGAATAGTTGCATTAGAAGCAATGCTCGCAGGAGTCCCAACAGTAGTATCGGACATAGGTGGTTTAAACGAAATTGTAGAACACAGAGTAGATGGAATGAAAAGTTATGCTGGAAACCCAAATTCGATAGCAGATTCTGTATTAAGTTTATTGTTTGATGCACAATTATCAGCAAATATAGCAAAAAAGGCTAAAGTTAAAGTAAAAGAAGAATTCAACTGGAATAGAATTGCACAAGACACACATTATATATACGAAAAAGCAATATGCAAAACAATGGCAGAGAGACAGGCCGAACAAATTGCTCAAGAGAAAGCAAAAAAGACGAACAAAGCAAAAAATACAGAAAAAGAAATTACAAATTTGTTAACATTCAAGAAAAAGCATGCATATGCATAATACAGATGGGGACAGGCACCAGTTAGGAAAACACTTAAAATAGAAGGGACAGACATCAATTTAAGAAAAAGTTAATTAAAAAATTAATTAAAAATTGAAGCCTGTCCCCATTTTAGAAAAGAGTGGACAAATACGCCTGTCCCCAATTAGGAATGGAAGGTGATTAGTATGAATGTTTATGATACAGCAAATAATTTGGCACGTGAAATACGAGAATCAGATGAATATAAATCATATAAGAAATTAAAAAACGAAATTATGTCAAGCGAAGATTCTAAAAACAAAATACAAGAATTTGAAAAATTAAGATATGATGTTCAATTAATGCAATATACTGGAGAAGGTAAAGACGAAGAAAAGACAAAAAAACTAGAAGAAATGTATACAATGTTAGTTCAAGATGAACAAATAAAACAGTATTTTGACTTAGAAGTGAAATTTAATGTGATGATTGCTGATATTAATAAAATAATTGCAGAAGCAATTAGAGATGTGCTTTAGAATATTA
>CALXVO010000114.1 GCA_944392065.1 uncultured Clostridia bacterium
TATGAAAAATAAATTACCAGATTATCAACTGGGAATGGATTTAGAAGGGTATAGAAATGTTACTATAAGAGTAAGCAAAGCAACTGAAACAATTTACTATGACGCCGAAGGAAATGAGGTTGAGGAAGAGGTAGAAGATGGGACAAGCAAAGAAGTTCCAATTAATAATGAAGAGGTTTTAACAAAAGAAAACTATACAAAAACAAAACAAATAATTGAAAATAGATTAAGTGATTTAAAAGTAAGTGAGTATCTAATACGTCTAAATGAAGATAATGGCACAATTACAGTACAATTACCAGAAGATGATATAGTTGGTATAGCAGCTCAATTTATATATACAGTTGGAAAGCTTACAATAGAAGATGAAGATGGACAAGTACTTCTAGATAATTCGAATCTAGATGAGGTACAAATTGGATATGAAACAGGAACATCTGAAACAGATGTATATTTTAATTTAATATTTAATGATGATTCAACCGAAAAGGTAAAAGAAATATCTAATACATATGTTAGTAGTACTAATGAAGAAGGAGAAACTACATCAAAGAAAGTAATTATGAAGGTAGATGGAAATGTACTATCGGAAAAAACTTTCGATGAGGAGAGTTCAGATGGAACAATAAGGATGACACTTGGAACAAGTGAAAGTATAGATACAATAAATGCATATCTAAATCAAGCAAGTAACATAGCCATATTACTAAATAATGGTAACCTACCTATAACATATAATGTAGAACAAAGATTTGTCAAGTCAGATTTAACTCTTGAAGATGCAGTTGTACCAGCAATTGTATTGGGTATAATTTTAGTAATAGCGTTTATATTTTTAATTATAAAATATAAAAAATTAGGATTGTTAGGAATAATATCATATATAGGATATATGGCAATATTCTTAATACTTATTAGATATACAAATCTAGTTATAACAATAGAAGGAATTTGTGGAATATTAATATCAGCAATACTAAATTACATTCTATTAATTTACATATTACAAATATTAAGTAAAACAGATAAAGATTTAGTAAAATATAAGAATGAGTATAATAAAGCAATGGTTTCTATGATATTGGTTCTAATACCAACATTAATAATAGGAATAATATTATGTTTTGCTACATGGCTACCTATATATAGTTTTGGAACAATTATCTTCTGGGGAGTACTTACTATGGCAATATATAATGCAATTATAACAAGGATATTATTCTTAAATAGTATAAAAGAGTAGTACGATATCTAAAATATAGAAGGGATTGATATTAGAAATGAAAAAAATAATATATGCAATTTTAATATGTGTTATAATTGCTGGGATTGCAATTATTGCTACAGTTGGATTAAATGCAGATATAATATATAGCAAAAATGTGGAAATAGAAATATATGTTGATAAAATTTTTGAAAAGGCAGATATAGAGAACATTGTTAAAGAAGTGTTTCCAGGAGAAAGAGCCATAGTTCAAGAAGTAGACCTATTTCAAGATACAGTTGCTATAACGCTAGAAGATAATAGAACAGATGAAGAATTAAATGCAAAAATAGAAGAATTAAATACAAGAATAAATGAAAAATATGAAGTAGAGAATTCAGTAGAAGATATAATAGTAACACATAATCCAAAAGTAAAATTGTCTAGCCTAATCATTCCATATGTTGTAACAGTAGGAATTAGTATGATAATAATGCTTATATATGTATGTATAAGATACAGAGCATTAGGAGTAATAAAAACTTTAGTTACATATATACTATCTATAGGTGCATCAGAAATGTTATTACTTAGTATTATAGCAATAACAAGATTTCCTATAAATAGAATAGTTATTCCTGTTGGATTATTATTACTTGTGGTAGTAATTACAATTTTAGGATTTATAAATGAGAGAAAATTACTAAGTACCTCTAGTAAAGGCAATAGCAAGAAAAAGACTAAATAAGAAAAGTGGTTTCGCCTTTTGTAGCATTTCGCTTCGTGAATATGCACTGCTCAAGGTAGCCTAACTTGTTGTATACGGAAAAATCGTTAAAAATACTGATATGTCAAAGAAAAAGTCGATTTTCCACATACAATAAAAAAATTAAAAATGTATTAAACAAAAAAAGATATTATTAGTATTATATATTAATGATATCTTTTTTTTAGTAAGTTAGTTTATGATTTGTAACAAAAAATTTAAGAGAGGAATTGATAAAATGATAAAAAAAATTAAACGAATTTTGTATAGAAGTATTGAAAACAAAGAGATTTCATATAAAAAAATGACAGAAATGATGAAAACTTCAAATATTAATTTGATAGATGTAAGAAGTAGCCAGGAATATGAAGAAGGACATCTTGATGGGGCTATAAATATTCCAGTATATAATATAGAAAATAAAATTGTAAATATAGTAAAAAATAATAGCAATATAATAATACTATATTGTTCCAGTGGGCATAGAAGTAAGGAAGCGAAAAATATATTGGAAAATTTAGGATATAAAAATGTTTACTGTTTAAAAGGAGGAATAGATAGAATATGGATTAAATAAGGACATAATTAAAATATGTCCTTTATCACATTAAAAAAAAATTAGAATAAAATATGTATATCTAGCAAGAATTTAGTAGATAATATATTACATAGAGAAAGGAGAAAATCCTAAATGAAATCATATTGTATTAAAACAGATAATGAGAAAATAATAGAATATCTACTAAATAAAATTTCAAAAATAGATTTTCCTGATATATATTATTGTAGAAAAAGTTTTAAAATATACGAAAATGTAATAATGCATTATAAAGAAAGTAATGTAGCCAAATTCCAAAACATTGTTGCCAATATAATAGTTGATGCAGTTATAGATTTTTATCAAGATAGTATAATAAAAAGAATTATAAATGTAAATTATTTTTATTTTGATGAATTTGAAAAGAATATAATATTTGAAAACTGCCAAGAATTTTTTATGCAAGATAAAGAAGAAATAATAGAAACTATTTTTATGGAAATAAGGAAATATCTAGCGGATAATAAAAATATTGTATTAGAGGGTGTTATAAATTTTAGAATGAATGAATATGTTACAATATTAGATAATATTGTAGATATGTCTGTAAATAAATTTATAATAGAAAAAGAATATAAAGAATTTATTAATTTACTTAAAATTTATGTTAGTTCTACAGAGTCAAAAGTAGATATGCTACATCTAATATATCAAAAACGGAGAATCAATACTGTTAGATAAAGAAAAAAATATTGTAAAACTAGAAAATAGTATAAACAATGCAAGATATTTATCTGATATAACATTTTCCTCAAATGATATTGCACTAAACACATTGCTTAGTTTACTACCAAGAAAAATTGAACTTCATATTATAGATAAAGAAGACGAATTTATAAATACACTTAAATTGATTTTTGAAAATAGAGTTAGAATTTGTACAGATTGCAATATTTGTAAAACATATAGATTGCTACAATGTAGTCAAAAAAGTGTAAAAAAGTATTGAGAATATTAAAATTATCATAGTAGTATGTATATTTCTCAAATTTGTTTGTGCCTTGCTGTCGCAAACAAATTAGCGACCTTAAAAAATAAAATTTTTTAAGGCCACTCGTTTGCTCCAAATCGCACTCGCTTTTACAAAGCTCGTTTGGTCGCTTAAGCAGTACTTCAAAAATTTTCTAAATATACATACTACTAAGACATAGTTGTAAAATTA
>CALXVO010000115.1 GCA_944392065.1 uncultured Clostridia bacterium
TTATTGACATAATGAATAAAAACGTAGTATAATTAATATACTAGAAGAGTAATCTTTTGATTACTAATAGGAAGTTCTTACCTAAAAAAGAACGTTCTAAAATTAGGTAAAGTTCAAGCCTTATAAATGAACTGATTTGAAATTAGGTAATGCTTAAGCCTTATAAATAAGCAGTTTTAAATTAGAGGGGTACATTTGAAAAAATGTATCCCTCTATGTTTTATTGAAATGAGGAAAAATGGAAGAATTATTATTTTATACAGTAGATAAAAATTATATTAAGTATTTAAGTGAATTTGAAAATCATGTAAGCTATAATAAGGATGAAATTGGACATAGTAGACCATATTTAGGAATTGTATTAAAAATTGAAAATTATCAATACTTTGTACCATTATATTCATATAAAGAACGTTATAGAAAATATAAAAATAACCCTAGTTTTTTCTTTGTATATGATAGGAAAAATAATCCATTAGCAATTATTAAATTTTCAGCTATGATACCAGTTCCTAGCAATATAAAAGTAACATATGTATTGGAATATAATAAACAAGATAAAAAATATAAAGATTTAATATCAGCAGAATATAGATATATAAATTCTAATAAAGAAGAAATATATAAAAGAGCAAATAAAATGTATATAGCTGTAACAAAGCATAAGAAGAATTTTCTTAAAACAATAGCTTGTAATTTTAAATTATTAGAAGAAAAAAGTATAAAATATAAATCTAAAAAGTGAGCAAAAACTTACAATTTTGATGAGAGTAGTTATATTGATAATTACTCTCATTTATGATATTATTTTGCTAAATGTAATAATTCGGAGGTTTTTATGGTAGACAAAATAGAAATAAAAGGAGCTAAAGTTCATAACCTAAAAAACATAGATGTAGATATTCCACTTAACAAAATAGTAGCCATATCAGGTGTATCAGGAAGTGGAAAGTCCTCTCTTGCCTTAGGAGTTTTGTATGCAGAAGGCTCAAGAAGATATTTAGAAGCACTATCCACATACACCAGAAGAAGAATATCACAAGGAGAAAAAGCAAAAGTGGATAGTATCTTGCACGTACCAAGTGCATTGGCATTACATCAAAGACCAAGTGTACCTAGTATTAGGTCAACTTTCGGAACAGCAACAGAACTTTTAAACTCTGTAAGATTGTTATTCTCAAGATGTGGAAATTATATATGCCCTAATGGACATATTGTTCCAGCAAGTGCAAATGTAGCCAGAGATGAAGAGTTAGAATGTCCAACATGCCACGAAAAATTTAGAGGTTTAGGTGCAGAAGAATATGCATTTAATTCATCTGGTGCTTGTCCTAAATGTGGAGGTACTGGAATTATTGAAATAGTAGATATGGATTCTTTAATTCCAAATAAAGACCTAACTATTGACGAGGGAGCTGTTGCACCTTGGAATAGTTTGATGTGGTCTTTAATGACAGATGTGTGCCGTGCTATGGGTGTTAGAACTGATGTGCCATTTAAGGATTTAACCAAGGAAGAGCAAGATATTGTTTATGATAAAAAAAAAAAAAAAAAGCATATTTTCTATAGACCAAAAAATGGAGATAACACTCTAGCTACAGAAATGGATTTTACCTATTATAGTGCAAAGGCAACTGTTCTAAATGCATTAAAAAAAGTAAAAGACGAAAAAAGTATGAGCAGAGTTTCAAAATTTTTAAAAGAAGATGTATGCCCAGAATGTAATGGCTCGAGAATAAATAAAAGAGCAAATTCTACTTTATTTGGAGGAAAAACTTTATCCGAGGTTTGTCAGATGAGCCTTAGAGATTTGACAGTATGGCTTCCAAAAACAATAGATGAGTTAAATGATGAAGTAAGGAAAATGGGCAGGAACATACTAGAAGAATTTATGCTAAATGCCAATGCTTTGCTTTCGCTAGGGTTAGGATATTTAACCTTAGATAGAGCAAGTAACACTTTATCTACAGGAGAGTTGCAAAGAGTGCAACTTGCTAGAACTGTAAGAAATAGAACTACTGGAGTTTTATATGTTTTAGATGAGCCATCTATTGGACTTCACCCAGCAAATGTAGACGGACTAATCAATCTAATGAGGCAACTTATTAAAGACGGAAATTCAGTTGTATTAGTTGACCACGATACACGAATATTAAACGTAGCAGATTATATGATAGAAATTGGACCAGAAGCAGGTGCTAAAGGTGGAGAGATTATTGGAGAAGGCTCAATAGACGATATTATAAAAAATAGCAATTCTTTAATTGGACCATATTTAGATGGCAAAGAAGAAGTAAGAGTAAGAGACAACATTGCTAAAGAGGACATATTTGAACTTGGAAAAATAAGTTTAAGCACAGATTCTATTCATACCGTAAAACCACTTAGTATAGATATTCCAAAGGGAAGATTAACAACAATAACCGGTATGTCTGGAAGTGGCAAAACCACTTTAATTCTTGAATCTTTATACCTAGCTATTAAAGCAAAATTAAATAATGTATCTATGCCATCACACATAAAAGATTTAAAAGCAGACTGGGTAAACAAAATAGACTTAATAGATGCTGCTCCAATAGGAAATAATGTAAGAAGTACAGTGGCTACCTATTCAGGTGTATTTGACGACTTAAGAAAATTGTATGGAAAAATAAGTAGCGATTACACAGCGAGTGACTTTTCATATAATACTGGAAAATTAAGATGTGATACTTGTGACGGAACAGGAACAATATCAATGGACGTACAATTTTTGCCAGATATAGAGATGACATGTAATTCTTGTGATGGTACAAGGTACTCGATAGAGGTAGATAATATATATTACAACGAATACTCAATAAAAGATGTAATGAAACTAACCATAAGACAAGCATTAGAGATATTTAAGGATAATAAGAAAATACGAGATAAACTACAAATATTAGTAGACCTAGGGATTGGCTATCTAACACTTGGAGAAGCAACACCTGCATTATCTGGAGGAGAAGCACAAAGATTGAAACTTGCTTCTGAAATTGGAAAAACGCAAGATGGAAGCGTGTTTATATTTGACGAACCATCGATTGGACTTCATCCTCAAGATGTAAAAACATTATTACAAGTATTCCAAAAGCTAATTGACAATGGTGCTACGATAATTGTAATTGAACACGATTTAGATGTAATCAAAAATTCTGATTATATAATTGATATGGGACCAGAAGGTGGCTATCTTGGTGGAGAGATTGTAGCTACAGGAACTGTACAAGATATAAAGGATAGTAAAGAAAGCATTACGGGAAGGTATTTGTAATTATAAGAAAATGTTATGTTTAAGTGACAAATTTCCAGTTCCAAATGGTAGATATAAGTGCTAAAAATAATTATAATTATATTAAGAATTAAGGAGCTCTTTATATCAAATAATGAAAGGAGAATAAAAATGAAATTTAATGAAAAGTTAGTTAAACTTAGAAAAGAAGCTGGTCTTTCACAGGAGGAACTAGGAAACAAACTAAATGTAGCTAGACAAACCGTAAGCAAATGGGAATTAGGTGAAACTACTCCAGAAATGGACAAATTAGTAAAAATGAGTGAAATATTTAATATTACCTTAGATGAACTTATTAAAGAAGAAAATGTAAATGAAAAAATTAACAATACTAATTCACAAAAATTAGCAGGATTGGTAATAAAAATTTTAAAAGGAATAGGAATATTTTT
>CALXVO010000116.1 GCA_944392065.1 uncultured Clostridia bacterium
GGAAAAATCGTTTAAAATACTGAAATAACAAATAAAAAGTCGATTTTTCCTATACAATAAGAAAATAATACTGTTCTATTTTTTACTCTTTATTTTCTTTCATCTGTTCCAAGTAAATTAATAATACTGATATATCAGCAGGTGAAACCCCTGATATTCTAGAGGCTTGTCCGACTGAATTCGGTTTAATTTTATTTAATTTTTGTCTTGCCTCTAATCGTAATCCTTTTATACTATTATAATCGATTTCTTTAGGTAATAATTTCTTCTCTAACTTTTTAAATTTTTCTACTTGTTCTTCTTGTAATTTTATATATCCTTCATATTTTACCTGAATTTCTACTTCTTGTGCTACTTCTGCTGGTAAATCAGGTCTTTCTTCATCAATTTCCTTTAATATTTCATAAGAAAGTTCGCTTCTTTTTAATAAGTCACTAAGTTTTACACCGTTTAAAATGGCTGATGTACCATAGGTTTCAAGGAATTTATTAACTTTCTCTGTTGGTTTTATTGTCATTTTTTTAATTCTTTCTTTTTCTTTTTCTATTTTTTCTTTTTTATCTAGAAATTTATGATATCTTTCATCTGAAATTAAACCTATTTCATGACCAATTTCGGTTAATCTTAAATCTGCATTATCCTGTCTTAAAAGTAGCCTGTATTCAGCTCTAGAAGTCATCATCCTATATGGTTCGTTAGTTCCTTTAGTTACAATATCATCTATTAAAACACCTATATATGCTTGAGTTCTATCTAATATTATAGGACTTTCATTATGTAATTTTCTTGCTACATTTATTCCGGCAAGAAGTCCTTGTACAGCAGCTTCTTCATATCCAGAAGTACCGTTAATTTGACCAGCAAAAAACATACCTTCTATTTCTTTGTGTTCTAAAGATAATTTTAATTCAGAAGGATCTATGCAGTCATACTCTATGGCATATGCAGGTCTAGTAAACTCTGCATTTTCAAGTCCTGGAATGGTTCGATACATTGCAATTTGGACATCTTCTGGAAGAGATGAACTCATTCCTTGAATATACATCTCTTCAGTATTTCTTCCTACTGGCTCTACAAATATTTGATGTCTCTCTTTATCTGCAAATCTAACAACTTTATCTTCTATTGAAGGACAATATCTTGGTCCCGTTCCCTCTATTTTTCCAGCATAAAGTGGTGATCTATGTAAGTTTGCTCTTATTATATCATGAGTTTTCTGGTTTGTATATGTTAAATAACATGGCAATTGTTCAACATTTTTATCTATTTTATCTTCAAATGAAAAAGCCTCTGGATTTTTATCTCCCTCTTGGATTTCCATTTTTGAAAAATCGATACTATTTTTATTAATCCTAGCAGGTGTTCCTGTTTTAAATCTTACCATGTTTATTCCTAATTTTTTAAGTGTTTCAGATAGTTCATTTGCAGGGAATACGCCGTCTGGACCGCTTTCAAAAGATGTTTCTCCAATAAATATTTTTCCTTTTAAATATGTTCCAGTTGCCAAAATAACACTATCTACGTAATATATTGCTCCAATATTTGTTTTAACGTATTTTACTTTTCCCTCTTCCACGCCTATATCTACTATTTCAGCTTGCTTTAGATACAAATTAGGCTGTTTTTCTAAAGTATGCTTCATTTCTTCTTGATATTTTTTTCTATCTGCTTGTGCTCTTAAAGAATATACTGCAGGGCCTTTAGAAGTATTTAACATTCGCAGTTGAGTAAAAGTTTTGTCTATAGTTTTCCCCATTTCACCCCCAAGTGCGTCTAACTCTTTTACTAAATGTCCCTTAGAACTCCCCCCTATATGTGGATTACATGGCATATTTGCCACTGCCTCTAAGCTAATAGAAAATACTAATGTTTTTAATCCTATTCTTGCAGCAGCAAGCCCTGCTTCGCATCCAGCATGCCCTGCTCCAATCACTGCCACATCAAACTTTCCAGCATTATATTCCATTTATTTCCTCCTATTATACATTTTTATGGTCTATTTGTTTTTACTTATAGTTAAAAACTCGTATTATATATTATAAATCTTTTTTAATTATAATATGAAACTGGGCAATTTCATTTCAAACATTTTTAATTTTAGTTTTTCTCTATTTAATTATACAAACATTATTGCAGTAATGTTTTCATAGTCTGTTCGCTTTTTGTCATATTGCCAAATTTATATGTTTTGTCGATTTTTGTCGAATCCGTGAAAGCCTTTATTTTACTAGCGTGTAAACATGTAATATATTCGTATTTCGTCGTTTTTTTCTTCGTATGTGTCAAAAAGTCAAACTTTTCCCTTATTTTCCTAAACAAAATTTAGAAAATATTTTTTCGATAATATCCTCTGAAACGTTGTTCCCTGTAATCTCTCCCAGTTCTTCTAATATATTTTTAATATCAATCGCTATTAAATCAATAGGTAAATTTTGTTCTCTACGGCTAGTAGTTCCGGTTATACATTCTATTGCTTTATGAATTTGATTTTTATGTCTAACATTGGTAATAATAACTCCATCATTTAAATCCACTTCATTATTTCGAAACATATTAGAAATTGTTTTATACAATTCATCTATTCCCCTTTTTTTCTTCATAGATGTCTTTATGACGATTTTATTTAAATTAGATATATATGATATTGTCTCAGAATTTTTTTGGCTTAAATCGCATTTATTTAACAATATAATAGATTTTTTATTTTTTATCAAATCTAATATCTTAAAATCCTCTTCATCCAATTTTTTTGAGATATCAAAAATAGCAATTACTAAATCAGAATCTTGAATAAGATTTATTGCTTTTTCTACACCAATTTTTTCTATTTTGTCAGAAGTATCTCTTATTCCTGCTGTATCAATAATTTTTAATGGAACATTATCTATAGTAATAAACTCCTCTATGGTATCTCTTGTAGTACCTGCAAAATCACTAACAATCGCCCTGTCTTCATCTAAAATTGCATTTAGAAGAGAGGATTTTCCTGCATTTGGCTTTCCTACAATTACTGTTTTTACTCCTTCTTTTAGAATTTTTCCATTTTCAAAACTTTTTTCTAAAGAAATTAATTTTTCTTTTACTTCATTTAATACCCTCATTGCTTTTTCATTTGTAGTTTCTTCTATATCATACTCTGGATAATCTATCTGAGCCTCTATATCGGCCATAATATCTAAAAGCCCATTCCTTATGTCTTCTATCTCTTTTGAAAGCCTTCCCTGTAATTGTTCAAAAGATGCTGAAGCTTCTTTATCTGTTTTAGAATTAATTAAATCTATTACAGACTCAGCCTGAGATAAATCAATTCTTCCATTTAAAAAAGCTCTTTTAGTAAATTCTCCTGGCTTAGCTAAACTAGCACCATTTAATAAACATTGTTCTAATATTTTTCTTTCAACCACAGTTCCACCGTGTGAGTTTATTTCACACATATTTTCTGTAGTATAGCTCCTTGGAGCTCTAAAGAAAGAAACCAACACCTCATCTATTTTCTCTTGAGTTTCAGGGTTTATAATATACCCATATTTAATTGTGTAACCTTTTACTTTATCAATATCCACATTTTTATTTTTAGGAATAAAAATCTTTTTCAATATCTCAAAACAATTATCTCCACTCATTCTTACGATTCCTATTCCA
>CALXVO010000117.1 GCA_944392065.1 uncultured Clostridia bacterium
CCTCAACCTCATTTCCTTCGGCGTCATAGTAAATTGTTTCAGTTGCTTCGCTTACTCTTATAGTAACATTTCTATACCCTTCTAAATCCATTCCCAGTTGATAATCTGGTAATTTATTTTTCATAAATTTTGTATCTTGTATAAATAATCCTACAAAAGATATTATTGATAATAGTATTATTAATAATGTTATTAATGTTATTTTTAATCTTCTATCCATTTTGCTACATCCTTATTAAAATATATTTAGGTTTTTAAAGGATACCTATAAACCTTTTACTATAGTCTTATTTAAATATCTACAAACTTTTTTCTGCAAATATGATTAAGTCTTTGCCTTTTGTAACTTTTTGTTTAAATATCTACAATAATTTTGTATCATTTATAATAAGTTCAAACCATATTCCCAAGTACTTAGCAGCATGCTTACTCATCATAGTTCTCTCCATAAATATTTCAAAATAGTCTAACACTGGTGATATTTTGGTATCAATTGTTAAATTTAATGTTACTTTTCTTTCTTTTTGGCTTATCATAAATTCTGAGTTTGTAACTGCATAATTTACTTTGTCATGCTTATCAAAAGATGAAATATTTTTATTTACTACTCTGGATCTATGTACATCAGATTTGTCTGCTAATATTAATGCTGCCGAAATATCACTCACTGCTGTTCCTGTTTGCTCATCATGATTTCCTATTGCCATCATTATCTCAGTTCTTTTTTCCGAATCCATTCCCATTCCCTTTAAAATTTGATATGCAAGTATTGCTCCTGTGTGTGCATGGTCAACTCTGTTTACACAATTTCCTATATCATGCATATATCCAGCTATTTTAGCAAGTTCGATTCTTTCCTCCGAATATCCTAATGTTTGTAAAACCTCTGCTGCACGATTTGCAACCATGGTAACATGTCTAACCGAATGTTCTGTATAACCTAGAGCATTTAGTTGCTTTTGTGCTCCCTCCACTAAAGCCTTTACTTCTATATTATTTCTTACATCTTCAAAAGTTATCATATTTGTCCTCCGTTAATTTTTCTTTGAGTATACTATATGATTTTATATTAAATTAATAAAAATATCAACCATTTTGGTAAAATTTTCAAAAAAACTAGTTTCCTAAATTAACCCCTATTATACCACCGATTATTCCAGTCACTATTGCAACCAATATCATTATTATAGCATTCATATTTAAGCTAAAACCAGTAGAAATAATACTTGATAGAATATAAATAAATAATATATATATTAATCCAACTAATCCTCCATTAATCATTCCTTGTTTTTTTATACTGATACTACTCATTGAACTTCCTATTAATATGCTGATACCTGTTATAGTTAATATCACAGGTATCATAGTTGATTCTGATATATTTGTATACGATAGTACTGCTGCATATATAGTAAGTGCTATAATTGTTATTACAATTGAGATAATGCTTCCTTTTATTATTTTTATTATGTTTTTGTTTTTTTCTTTTGTAACATCCTCTATTTTTTTTGCAGAAGTAAAATTACTAATATTCATATTTATTATCGTTTCCTTTCCTAAGATACAAAATTATTTGCTAAAAAATTTTGTATTATTAAACCTTATTTATTCTTTAATTATATATATTATAATTATTATATTTTTATTCCTACATCTTAGAGAAGAAAAGTGGCTTCGCCAGATGTGCGTTTTGCTTTGCAAATATGCACGGTCCAAAGAAACTTAACCTTGTTGTATAGGAAACCAATTCTTTTCCTAGGTATAAGCATGGCATAAAAAAATTAAATTTTGAGACAGTAAAACATGGTAACAAATTTAAATCTGTTACCATGTTTCACTGTTTTTAAACAAAACAAATTTGAAATTTATGAGGCGTACTGATTGTAATTTCCACCAATGTGTATTACTTTTTTAATTTACACTATATTTAGTGCCACATTATTTGTAACATTATTAGTTGGTGCATTTGTATCAACACTGTTCTGTCCTGTCACTTCATTAGATATGACATTTTGTTCTGTTACTTCATTAGATACAGTATTCTCGTTATTATGTGCATTTTGTGTATTTTCTACAACATGCTCTTCAAAATATTGTTCCAAGTCATACGTTTCTTGTCTATCTACTAGCTGACCATTTTCTTCTACTTGTCTAGTAAAGGTCATATAATATTTAAGTTCTCCTGCGGATGTTATAGAGTAAACTGAGTCTAGCATTATAGGAACATACTCTCTTCCAGAAGAATTTATTATTCCATATTCACCATCTTTTCCTATAACAATTGCTTCATATTGAGGTATAATCAAAACATTATTACTGTTATTTACTCTATTACCCCCTATGCAACCAATTTCGTCATATTCTAAAGGTAGGATTTGATTACTATTAACATCAAACATTCCCCATATATTATTTTGCATAACTGGTATACAATTATCAAATAATATATATGGATTTTCTATACCATTTGCATTAAAATCATTTTCATTTATTCCTATTTTATCATATTCTAAATGTATTATTATATTTCCGTTTTGATTAATTACGCCATATTTATTATTGTTGCTAACCAAGTAATAGTTTAGTTCTTTACTTATTTGCTTTATTTGTGTATAATTTGGTTCTATCTTAGTAACACCATTTGCAGATAATATACCCATTTTCCCTTCATCGGTTGTAACTGTAAATTCTTTACTATCCTCTTTAAAATTTATACTTGTATATTTTGTTCCTATTATTTCTCTTCCATCTATGCCATATACTCCATAATGCCCATCAGTGTTTCTTACAATTACTAAATCATACAATAATGCTTTTTGGCTGTTAAAATTTGCTCTACTATTTGTTATTACCGCATTTTCAAATCTTGAAGAATAGTAATTAACTACATATTGTAGAGATAGCACTGAAATCTGATTATTATTTGAATTAAATTGTATTTTGCTATTAGTTCCTATCTCGATTCCTTCTTCTATTACATAAAGTTTATTATTAATTAATTTAACAGGTTCATCAAGGTCAAAATATTCATAATCTTCATTAGTAGTGGCTTTTTTATACATAGTATTTGAATTTAATGAATATGATGCTATTTCATTAGTACTACTTATGTAGCAATTACTTGTTTCTTCTGAATATCTACCAGATTTATAGTCTCCATTATATGTTTCATATCCCATGAGTGCTGCAAATCCTCTTATATCTACATATAATTTATCATCTTCTAATACAAACATATCGCTTGCAAAACTCGTACTTTTATTATCTATAGTTAATTTTAAAGTATTTCTCTCAATTGAATAAATCATATATAATAGTATTACACTTACAATAAGTAGAAATATAATAAGTATTATGATTATTGTCATTATTTTTTTAGTTTTTGTTTTTTTTGCGTTAAATTCTTCATTTTCAATTAAATTCACTTTATCTTCATTCCTTCCTAATAAAGTCTATGTTTTAGTAAGATCTTTATTTCGAGCCGTTTTAGTCATTTGTATAACCATATTTTTTATAGAATTCTTTTCTAAATTCTAATAAATTATCTCTCTCTATTTCTATTCTAACCTTTTCCATTAATTTAGTCAAGAAGTTTATGTTATGAATTGATAATAATCTTACACCT
>CALXVO010000118.1 GCA_944392065.1 uncultured Clostridia bacterium
CGTTTGACTTTTGTGAAGAAGAATGATATACTACATATATAATACTAGGAGAGTGATATATATATGTATAGAAGTAAAATAGAAGATTTAAAAAAATGGAAAGAATCAAAAAATAGAAAACCATTGATAATCAGAGGTGCAAGACAAGTAGGAAAAACTTGGCTAATGAAAGAATTTGGAAAAGAGCAATACGAAAAATGTGCATATATTAATTTTGATGATAATATAAGGATGAAGAAACTTTTTGAAGAAGATTTTGATTTGGAAAAAATAATACAAGGTTTAAAGATAGAATCTAATGTTAATATTGAGCCAGGAAACACATTGATAATTCTAGATGAAATTCAAGAGGAACCGAAAGCATTAAAAGCATTAAAGTATTTTTGTGAAAATGCAAATGAATATCACATTGTATCTGCAGGTTCACTATTAGGAGTAGCAATGCATGAGGGAACATCATTTCCTGTTGGGAAAGTCGACTTTTTAGATTTATCACCACTGAGTTTTTTTGAATTTGTAGAAGCTTTAGGTGAAGTAGAGTTGCTACAATTACTAAAAAATAATGATTTTGAAATGATTAGTGTATTTGATACAAAACTAAAAGAATATTTAAAACTTTATTATTATGTAGGTGGAATGCCAGAAGCCGTAAATTACTATGTAGAAAATAAAGATTTAATAGAAGTCAGAAATATCCAAAAGAGATTATTAGAAGCATATGAGCAAGATTTTTCTAAACATGCTCCTACTAATATAGTACCAAGAATTAGACAATTATGGCATAATATTCCAACGCAACTTGCTAAAGAAAATAAAAAATTTATTTATGGTCTAGTACGCGAAGGAGCTAGAGCGAGAGAATATGAAATAGCTTTATCTTGGCTTATTGATTGTGGGCTGGTTTATCAAGTTAGTAGAGTAAACAATAGCAAAGTACCACTATCTGCTTATCAAGATTTTAGTGCATTTAAGTTATATTTATTAGATGTGGGCTTACTCGCTGCCTTAGCAGGAATTGATGCAAAAACACTTTTAGAGGGAAATGAAATTTTTGAGGAATTCAAGGGAAGTTTAACAGAGCAATATGTTCTATGTCAATTGAAAGAATGTACTTCATTAGATGTTTTCTATTGGTCATCTGATACAGGCACAGCAGAAGTAGATTTTATTACACAAATAGGAAAAAATATTATTCCAATAGAAGTAAAAGCTAATGAAAATTTACAATCAAAGAGTTTAAAAACTTTTGCACAAAAATATAATACAGAAGCAAATATAAGAACATCAATGTCAAATTATCGAAAAGAGAATTGGCTTATTAATGTACCTTTATACAGTATTGGAAATATAGAAGAAATTGTATCTTGATTTAGACTTTGACAATGAACTTAATAGATGTTAAGCAAGATTATGCAGATGAGAGAGAAGAATATGAATTAAATAAAAGAATGGAGAAAAAATCATGGTTGATTCAAAATCTTATATTGGAAAATCGGTAGACGTAAAAATAGACAGACCGATGGGATCTAAGCATCCAAAACACGGATTTATATATCCAATTAATTATGGTTATGTTCCTAATACAATTAGCGGTGATGAGGAAGAACTTGATTGTTATGTATTAGGAGTATTTGAACCAATTTATACATTTAGAGGAAAATGCATAGCAGTAATACATAGAACTAATGATAATGATGATAAATTGGTTATAGTACCAGAAGGAAAAGAATACTCAAATGATGCGATAAGAGCATTAACTGAATTCCAAGAAAGATTCTTTGAAAGTACAATAATTAATGAAAATATAGTTAGAAAGAAATTAGACTAGCTTGTATGTAAATATTTTTTAAGGAAGGACTTGCATAAAATTTCGAACAGAGTTAATATCACACCTAAAAAAGAAAGGAAATAGAAAGAAACGATGATTGATTTACATACACATACAACAAATTCAGATGGAACATGGAGTACAAAACAGTTGCTTGAAAAAGCTGAAACCATAGGACTGGAAGTGTTATCTATAACTGACCATGATACTGCAAAATCATATATTGAAATTGAAAATGACAAAAAACTAAAAAACATTTATTCTGGAAAATTAATTATTGGCTCAGAATTGAATTGTACATTTGAGGGAATAAAAATTGAAGTCTTAGCATATGATTTTGATTTGCATCCGGTACAAGAATGGCTAGACAATTATTATAGCCTAGAGAAAAATAAAGAGCGATTAATTCGAGAATTTGAGGATTTTGTTAATATATGTAATAGAAAGAAAATAAAGATTGAAGAAAATCTAAAATATAATCCAGAGATAGAGTATCCAGTAGATGTTATTTATCATAGCATTATTAAATTTCAGCAAAATAAAAAGTTCTTTACATCAGAGCAATGGAATAATAAAGAAATATTTTTTAGAACTTGCACAGTAGATAAGTCTTTTCCTTTATATAGAGATTTTAGTAAACAAATGCCAACTCTAAAAGACATAAGTAAATTCATACATATACATAATGGAAAGATATTTTTAGCTCATTTATATCAGTATAATTTAAATAATCATATTGAATTTCTAGATCAAATAATTAATAAAAATTTGATTGATGGAGTAGAAGTTTATCATAGTTCTTTTACCAAGGAACAGACAAATACATTAATTAATTATTGCCAAGATAAAAAGCTATTAATGTCTGGTGGCTCTGATTGTCATGGAGAAAAAAAGAAGGAAAGAAGATTAGGGATAGGGTATGGTAATTTAAATATCGATAAAAAAATAATTGAAAATTGGAATGTGAAATATAATTAGAATGCTTATAGATATCGTAACCAAAAATAAATTTTTTTCATAATATATACAAAATATGAAAAAAGTTTATTTTTTTGAGCAAAGCTCGAATGGAGGTTTTTATGGATTACGAAATAATGATGAATGGAAATGTAAGAATAGGGCAGAGAGCACCTGAATTTGAAGCAACAACCACGATGGGAAATATATCGCTAAATGACTATAAAGGAAAATGGGTAGTACTTTTTTCACATCCTGGAGATTTCACCCCCGTATGAGCTTACAATTTGGAGAAATAAGAAAGTGCTTGATATTGTTGAAGTTTTTCAGTATTAAAATAATAGTCAAATTTTAAAAATATTATATTATACGATACATTGCCAAATGTGAAATAAAAATGGTTTAGAAAGCGAATGTGAGGCACTCACTTACCCTTTTATACCTATTAACAAGTATGTTAATACCCATAAACAAATAAGTGATGAACCTATTAACAAAAATGTTAAAGATATAATAAATAATAATAAAATATATAATAAATATAACTGCAGATTGAAAAATGGTAGAGATTATAGCAATTTCGATTGGACAAGCTTGTATGTAAATAATTTTTATTAAAAGACTTGCATAAAAATGATGTTGCCACGCTCTAGAATGAAAAAAACATGATAAATTTAATTGTGACAATAGAAAGAGTATTGGAGACCAATTTTATAACAAAAAAGCTTTTCTCTTAAAATAAAAAGAGAAAAGCTTTTTCACACGTTATAACTGAAATACATCAGCTAGTACAATTTTTAGAGTTGT
>CALXVO010000119.1 GCA_944392065.1 uncultured Clostridia bacterium
TATGACGTTCTGAAGACGAACAAAAAGTATTAGAGTGCATTAAGAAAAATGTTATAATTGGAGCAAAAGATATTATTGAAGAAACTAAAATTTCTGACAGTACAGTTAGAAGAATTTTAAGAAAATTTCTTCAAGACAAAAAAATTGAAACTACTGATAATAATGAAAAATCGCCAAATAAAAAATATAAATTGACAGAGTAATGACAGAGATATGACAGAGCTAAAAAGAAAAAGAGGAGTAGAAAATGGCAATTATAGAAGTAAAAGATTTAGTAAAAACTTATAAAATCATAGAAAAAGAAGATGGTTTAGTTGGATATTTTAAAAACTTAATTAGACCAAAGTATAAAGAGTTAACAGCAGTTAATCATATAAACTTTGAAATACAAAAAGGAGAATTAGTTGGCTATATTGGAGAAAATGGAGCAGGAAAATCAACTACAATAAAAATGTTGACAGGACTATTAACTCCTACTTCAGGAGAAATTGTGGTAAATGGATTAGTACCTAATGAAAAAAGAATTCAAAACAATAAAAATATAGGAGCAGTTTTTGGGCAAAAAACACAACTGTGGTGGGACTTACCTGTTATTGAATCTTTTAGATTAATTAAAAAGATGTTTAAAATTCCAGAAAATGAATACAGGAAAAATTTAAAACGATTTACGGAGATACTTGATTTAGAAGATTTATTAGATAAACAGGTAAAAAACTTAAGTTTAGGGCAAAAAATGAGATGTGAAATTGCGGCAACATTTTTACATAACCCTAAAATAGTTTATTTAGATGAACCAACAATAGGTTTAGATGTTTTTGTAAAAGAAAATATAAGAAAATTTATTAAAGAAATAAATAAAGAAAAGAAAACGACAGTAATTTTGACAACACATGATTTAAAAGATATTGAAGATGTATGTGATAGAATAATACTTTTAGATAGAGGACAAATAATTTATGATGGTGAAAAACAGAAGTTCAAAGATATATATGGAAAATATACCTTAGCCGAACTTATAGTTAGTTCTAAAAATCTAAGCATTAAAGATAAATTAAAATCTAATAATTTTGAAATTATAGAAGAAAATGAAAATAAAATGAAGATAAAATTTAAACATGATGAAACAACAATAGTAAAAATTATGAACGATATATCGGAATATTGTGTAATAGAAGATATTCATATGCGAGAATCCGAATTAGAAGATATATTAAAAGAAATCTATAAAGGGGCATATAAAAATGGTGAAAACAATGATAGCATTGGGAAAAATGCAATTGAAAAGATATAATATATACAAATCAAATTTTTATCTTTTTACATTTAATAGAATAATAGAAGTAATCGTATATATCTTTGTATGGCAGGCAATATATTATCAAACAGGCAATGCTGGAGGTTTTACAATAGCAGAAATGATAACTTATTATATATTAGTAATAACATTTAGTTCATTTGCTTTATGGGGAATAAATGAAGATATGGCACATTCAATTAGAAACGGACAAATAAATAGAGAATTATTGAATCCTATTTCTTATTTTAAATACTATTTTGGTGTAAATTTAGGAGAATTAGCTTTTGCAACAGTAGTAGGATTTGCAACTTTTATTATATGTTCATTTTTTTGGCAATTAGTGTTACCTGTAAACTTGTTGGATTTTATTTTATGTATTTTTGTTATGATATTAGGTGTACCAATAACATTCTTTATACAAATGATAGTTGGCACAGTAGGTTTTTATACTAATTCAATATGGGGAATGCAAATACTCAGAAAGGCGATAATACAAATATTTTCAGGAATAATCGCTCCAATTACATTATTTCCATTATGGTTTCAAGAAATATCAAAGTGGTTACCTTTTAAAGAATTAATATATACACCTGTTAATATATGGCTAGGTAATATTGAAATGAATGAAATATTCTTTATTATTATTAAACAAATTATATGGGGTATTATCTTATATTTTATTGCAAGAATTTTCTTTAATCATGCAGTAAAAAATATTACAATTAATGGAGGATAAAATGGAGAAAATATTAGATAATATAAGTTTATATTTATCATTTCTCAAGATTTCTTTGAAAGAAATTTTAATTTATAGACTAGATTGTATTGTAGGAATTATATCACAACTAATTGTACAAGCAGTTAGTTTGATTTTTATATTCATTGTTTTCCAAAATACTGAGAATATAGCAGGTTGGAATTTTCAACAAATATTATTATTATATGGAGTAACAAGAATTGCCATAGGAATATCTGGATATTGTTTTGATGGTTTATATGATATTGGACCGAAATATATGCAAAATGGAGAATTTGATAAAATCCTATTAAGACCAGTGCATCCTTTAATTTCTATTATAGGGGCATCAAGAGAATTTGTATCACTAGCCGATTTTTTTATAGGCTTAGGGATAACAATATATATGCTAATTGAGCTTTCTATACCGATTACTATATTGTTAGTTGCGAAAATTATCTTCTTTAGTGTTATAGGAGCCTTAATAATTGGTGCAATAAATACAATATTTAGTATATCATCTTTTTGGACATATAAATCTAATGAAGTAATTTGGTCTTTTTATAAGATATATACGTTTGCAGAATATCCGATTGATATATATAATAGATTTATAAAAATATTGATAACTATAATTTTACCTTTTGCATTTGTTGCATATTATCCAACAATGGATTATTTAGGATTAAATAATTATATGTTATATTTATCTCCTTTTATTGCAATTATTTTATGGATAATTGCAGTAAAGTTATGGAATATAGCTTTAAATAAATACAGAAGTACAGGTAATTGATTGTAAAAACAAAAATAGCAAGTTTCCATTCTTGCTATTTTTGCATTTATGAGTAGATTTATAGTTCTAAATCCCATTCTTTCTCTCTTTCTTCGTGTTCTAATTGCTTTACAGGGTCAATAAAAGCGCGAGTTTCTTCTTGAAAGTTTTTAATTAATTCTTTTGATTCTCCAATGCCAAATTTATGGCAAATCCAAACTATAAATTTATCAACTGTTTCATAAAATTTATCTATAATTTTGTGTAAATGATTATTTTCTTTCTCTAATTTTTTAACTTGTTTTTTATAGTCCCATTCTAAATCAAATTTCTTTTCTTTATATTCTGACTTAATATTTTCAACTTGATTATGCAATGCTTGATTATCAGCAAGAATTTTATCTCGTTCTTTTTGATATTTTTCAGCCTCATCAATAAGTTTGGATTGTTTTGATAGTTCTTTATGCAAAGAAAGGTTATCTTTATATAATTCTTTAATCAAATCATCTTTAGGTTTTATAATTTCTTCTAATATTTTTTCATCTCTTTTCTTTGACAATCTATTTACTTTAATATCTGTAATATCTGGAGTATCTGGCAATTCTAATTTTATTTCATTTAAAATTTTCTTGGTATTTTCATAATTTGTAATTTTTTTATATTCTTCAACAGTATAATGTTTTCTATTAGTA
>CALXVO010000120.1 GCA_944392065.1 uncultured Clostridia bacterium
GCCTCCAAACTATATAAACTATCTTTCATTTCTTCTAATGCTTTTTGGAAGTTTTGTAATCCCATAAATATTACCATAATAATTTGATAAACTGTTCCAAATGATTCTAATTCTGGAATATTTAAAATATTAGGATTTTCTAATTCTTCTATTCCACCATCTACATATTTATCAAGAATAATTGATAATACTTCTTTTGCTTGTTCTCCATATTTTTCAAAGTAATCACTTTGTTTAACTTGTCTTGCTCTTTGACTTCTAGTAAGAGCTTTTTTACCATAAGCAACATGTACTAATAAATCAAATGGATCATATTCTTCTCCAACTTCTTCTTCTAAAATATTAAGATAAATATCTTTTTCTTCTAGTGCTTTTATTATTGTTGCTTTCATATCTTCTTTATCCCAATATTCTTTAAATATTGAATAAGTTGCATATTCTTCTGTAATTTTATTTTTTACAAATTGAGTAAAGTTTTCTGTAATTAATTCTCCATGTTCATTAATTAATTTTTGTTGTCTATATAATTCTCTTACTTGTTCATTAGGTAAAACAATTTTAGGTTTTACTTTTCTTCTTTCAGCTGGCATTACATCTTTTTCTTCTACCGGTATTTTTTTATCTCCAATGCTATATGGATTAGTATCATTATTATCAGTTGGTGTTAATATAACAGGTGTTACTTCAACATCTCCATCAAATTTTGGATCTTTAAATAATTCAGTTGCACCAGTAAAATCAATAATAGTAAATGCATATTTATCAAATTCTTCTGATATACGAGTTCCACGACCAATTATTTGTTTAAATTCAACCATACTTTTAATATTAGTATCGATAACTATTAATTTACAAGTTTTAGCATCTACTCCAGTTGTAAGAAGTTTAGAAGTAGTTACTATCGTTGGATATTTTTTTCTTGGATTAATAAAGTTATCTAATTGCATTTTACCTATTTCATCAGAACCAGTAATTCTCATAATATATCTATCATCATGTTCTACCATATCAAGATTTTGATTAATTAGTTCTCTTCTCATTCTATCCGCATGTTCTTCATCTACACAGAAGAAAATAGTTTTATCCATTCTTCTATTTGTTTCTTTTAAATAGTCAGTTACTATTTTAGCTACTAATTTATCTCTTTCTGGTAAAACTAATTTTTTATTAATATCTGTTCCACCATAAACTCCTTCATCAACTTCTTCTCCATCAGTATTAAGTGTTCCTTTTTTTACAATAATGTCTTCTATATCTTTATCAAGTCCTACTCTTAATACTCTATATGGTGCTAAGAAACCATCTTCTATTCCTTGTTTTAATGAATAAGTATAAACTGGCTCTCCAAAGTATTCATAATTTTGAATTGTTTTTTCATTTTTAGGCGTTGCAGTTAATCCTATTTGAGTTGCAGTTCCAAAGTAAGATAAAACTTCTCTCCATGAAGAATCTTCGGCTGCACTACCTCTATGACATTCATCAATAACAATTAAGTCAAAAAAGTCTTGTGGGAATTTTTTATATAAATCTTCTCTTCCTTCTGCTCCCTTAAGTTGTTGATATAACCCTAAGTATATTTCATAAGAAGGATCATATTTTCCTTTTATCTTTGTCATAGAACCTTTAAATGGTGCAAAATCATTAACCATTGTTTGGTCAATTAATATATTTCTATCAGCAAGAAATAATATTCTTTTTTTAAGTTTCGATTTCCATAATCTATAAATTATTTGGAAAGCAGTAAAAGTTTTTCCAGTCCCAGTTGCCATAACAAGCAACACTCTATTTTGACCTTTTGCAACTGCTTTAAGAGTTCTTTCAATAGCAATTTGTTGATAATATCTTGGAGGATATTTTGAAGGATATAATGGTTCTTTTATAATTCTTTCTTGTTCTTCAGTAATATTTGAGCAAGTAATATATTCTTTCCATAAATCTTCTGGTGTAGGAAAATTATCTAATCCTATTTCTGTTTCTTTTCCAGTTAACATATTTTTCTTTATAAATCCATCACCATTTGAAGAAAATGCAAAAGGAACATCTAACATTTTGGCATATTCAATAGATTGTTGCATACCAAAACCAACAGCATGATTATTATCTTTAGCTTCAATAACTGCAATATAACTTGAATTATAAGTCAAAAGATAATCTGTTCTTTTTCTAACTCCTCTTGAATATTTTCCTTTACCTTCATCAATTACACGACCATCAGTAAAAGATTTTTCTTCATGTATATTGTTATAACTCCAACCAGCATTAACAAGTGCAGGTGTAATATATCTTGTTCTTATTTCTGTTTCACTTAAACTTTTTTTATCCTCGAACATAAACTACCAAATCCTTCCAAACAATTTCACTCATACTTATTAATATTTTACCATAAATTGACATATTTTTTATAATTTTAAAAATTTTGATAACAAAAAAACAAAATTTGTTAAGTAAATTTTGTTTTTTATCTTGAATAAATTGTATTTTATTATAAATTTTTATCTATAAGAAATTTATAATAATCTGACCTTTTTTTCTTTTCTAAATCATTAGTAGTATTAGAAATTAATCTATTAAATAAACCTTGTTCTAAAAATAAACAATTATCTTTATCATAAAAAAACTGAATTATAAAATCATGACTTATTTCTATAAAATCTTTAATATTTTTTAAATTATCAACCATAATTTTAGGTTGAACACTATCGTTATATTTTATAGATGATTCAATTAATTCATTTTCTTCGTTGTAGAAAGTATTTATTATATTTTGAAATTCTAAATAAATATAAGCATGAAAAACAGTGTCATTATGATTAATAGAAAATATAACTTCTTTAACTTTTTTTAATAATTTTTTTAAATTATGAGTAAATTTATAATTTTTATTATTTAAAGATAAATAAGCTTTTGCAAAGACTTCTAAATAAAAAACAATGTTATGGAACAAGCCTGTGGTTAATCTAGATAAATATTCATAATTGTAACTATCAACATCATAGACATCATCTCTAGTTTTTAACATTTCTATTTTTTCAAATAAAATCATCATTACTTCATATTGAGAACAACAGGCAAACACTATTTTTTCTTTTTTATTTTTAAATGTGGGATTATATGCTACTAAACCAATTGTACTTATTAAGATAAAATCCCAATGGCTTTCCGAAATATGCATTTTTCTAATTTCGTCATAAATATACCATTTTTTTTCAAACTCAGCTACGTTAATGTTTAATCTTTCAAAAAAATAGTTACGTAATTCATAAGGAGAAAATTTAAATTTATTGCAAATAATTTCTTTATTGTTAATATGATTTATCAATTCTTCAACTTTAACTTTACTATTAATTTCTATCAAATCTCTATCATCATTCATAAGATTTTCATCACCAAAAATATTTTATCACAAAAATATTTTTTATAAAAAATCAACTATTGATAAAAAC
>CALXVO010000121.1 GCA_944392065.1 uncultured Clostridia bacterium
TTTTATAGTATCTTTTTGTATTGTTGAAGTAATTTTTGACTCTTCTCCAAATAAGTCGATTATTTGCTCATCAGTAGTTACTCCAATAGCACGTAGTAAACATGTAACAGGTATTTTTCTGGTTCTATCAACCCTTGCCCAGAACACATCATTTGCATCTGTTTCATACTCAATCCATGCACCTCTTAAAGGCATAACAGTTGAAGTATAAATTTTCTTACCTGTTTTGTCATAGCTTGAATCATAGTAACATCCTGGCGAACGCACTAACTGGCTTACTACAACTCTCTCTGCACCATTGATAATAAAAGTACCACTATCAGTCATAAGTGGGAAATCGCCAAGATAAATTTCTTGTTCTTTTATTTCACCAGTCTCACGATTGATAAGTCTTACTTTTACATGTAATCTTGTTGAATATGTAGCATCTCTTTCTTTAGCTTCTTCTACCGTGTATTTTGTTTTGTCTTCCATGTAGTAATCTAGAAATTCTAGAATTAAATTTCCTGAGTAATCAACTATTGGAGATATATCTCTTAAGATTTCTCCTAGTCCTTCTTCTACGAACCAGTCGTATGAATCTTTTTGGACTTTGATAAGATTTGGCATTTCGATTGAATCGCCGATTTTTGCAAAAGTTTTACGAGAACATTTCTCGTGTTTAATTTCTTTTACCAAAGAAAATCACCCCTAAAAAAGATTAAGCAGAATAAAAATATGTATATGATTTATCAAGAAGTCCCTCTTGTATATAATATTATGTATACGTTTTTTTCGGCTCACTGCTCTTTAAACCTTTATTTCCGTAGGTAATATTATATCAATTCCTCTTCTCGCTAAATTTACATAACTAACGAAAAACGGCAATAAAAAGGCAGGTTGGCATTTTTCTATTTTGCCAACTAACCTTCTTCTGTTTACTTATTAAAATTTACTCTCATAAATTAGATTTTTTATTTGTACCACCCTTAATTAATAGTTTAAATAAGAGTTATTAAAGTTTTACCTTCGCCGTTCGATAAAACTCCCATGATATAATATTTTATAATATTTTGTATATGCTTGTCAATGGTTTTGGAAAAAGTTTTTTAGAATAGGCTGTGAATTGTAACTGCAAAAAAAAATATGAAAACATGGAATGCATTTTTTCATACTTTTTTCTATTTTTATGATACATTACTTTTATTAAAATATTCTATCATATGAATTATTGTTTCTTGGTTATTTGGCTTTAATTTATCGAAACCAAATAACGCACTATTTATTTCTTTTTTTCCTTTTACATTTAGATATCCACTAAATATCTCATCTAGTCCAATGTTAAAAAGATTACATAGTTTTACTAATACCTCATATGATGGCTTAGATCTGTCCTGTTCTATGTCTCCTATATACCTAGGGGAGCATTCAATTGCTTCAGCTAATTTTTCTTGTGTATATCCATGACTTTTTCTAATGGCCTGAATATTTTTTCCAATTTTTATTACCCTTGCTTTTTTCATATCCTACTCCTCTTCACAAAAAATTACAATTATATGATAGCAAAGGTAATTGCTATATAAAACGAATTATATGCGTATTTTGTACTAATGTATTTCTGTTTGCCAATTATTAAACTTGATATTTGTGATATTTTAAGTAACTAGTTTCATTTTGCAAATTTACTAATTATTTTTTCTATATCTATAAATTTCATGTTTCTATTTTCCATTACTATATTTCCATTAATCAAACTTGTGTCTACATTTTTTCCTTCAGTATTATATACTAAATTTGATATAATATCATTATTTGGTATCATCTTTATATTTTCTAGTTTTGGAGAAATATCTACAATTATGATGTCTGCTTTTTTTCCAACTTCTATACTTCCTATTTTGTTTTCCAATCCTAGTAATTTTGCTCCATTGATGGTTGCCATTTTTATTATTTCTTTCGAATCGATTCTTTCCTCATTTTCATGAATTCCTCCCTGTGCTAATGCCGCTATTTTCATTGTTTCGAACATATCCAAATTATTTCCTGAACCTTGGCCATCAGTTCCCAAAGCAACATTTATTCCTTTTCTAATATATTTAGTTACATCAGCTATTTTACATCCAAGTCTAAAATTCGAAATAGGATTATGTACTATCCCACAGTCCATTGTTTTTAATATTTCTATGTCCTCATCATTTAGTTTTACTCCATGTGCTAATATTGTATGAATTCCATCAAAATATTTTTTTAATACTTGTGTGGCAGTATTTCCATGTAATCTCTTTATGTCCTCTATTTCACTTACGCTTTCCAAAAAATGCACATGAATTGGTAAATCATATTTAATGGCAAGTCTTCGTGCAATTTCTAAAACTTTGTCTGAACAAGTATATAGTCCATGTGGAGAAACAGTATATGTTATTAGTTCATTATTTACATCTCTGGTCTCATATAGATGTATAAATTCATTTACTCTGCTATTAGATGCTTCTTCTCCATCATTGTCCATCAAAACTCTTGTAATTACAGCCCTCATATTTGATTTGGTTAAAGCATCTCTTATTTTCTCAGAGAAGAAATAGTGATCATTTACACATGTTGTTCCTGTAGATATCATTTCTGCAATTGAAAGCATACTTGCATCATAAACTTGCTCCTCTGTTAGCTTTGCTTCTATTGGCCATATTTTTTTATTTAGCCATGTATACAAATCGCATCCCTCAAATGTACCTCTAAAAATGCTCATTGCAATATGTGCATGAGTATTTATTAGTCCTGGCATTACAACTTTGTTACTAGCATCTATAACCTTTTCCGCTTCCTCCTGTTCGATATTTTCAGCAATTTTATCTATAAATTCCCCTTTTATTTTTATATCTAATTTCTTTACTACAACATCATCATTTTCAAAAATTATAACATTACCATTTTTTATTAGCATATATAACACTCCTTTTCCAATTGATTTTAATAAAATCTTAGTAGACTTCTTTTAGTGTACATTATTTAAAAATCTATTTCAAGATTTCTGATTAATTTTTTATAGCAAAGGTTACTAGATAATGGTTTTCAAAAAAGCATGTCCTGCAAACGGGATGTATTAGTAACTATCGCATTACATTAAATGTCGCTATAGAAATAATACCTATAGCGACATTTATCATAAAACTGATATTAATCTCCAGCTAAAACTAATATACCTAATTTATAACCTAATATACATTACTGCATAAATAAGCTAAATCACCAAATATATTAATCAGTTGCTCGACTACAAATGCACACATAATAACCATATTCATCCATTTAGGACTAATAACAACTATTATAAAATACAAGAATAATCTTAACTTCGAATATATTACCTATGTTTCGACCATACACTACTAATTACATCTATAGTACTAAAA
>CALXVO010000122.1 GCA_944392065.1 uncultured Clostridia bacterium
GGAAATGAAAAATTGATGAATGAAAAAGGCATTGAATATGAAAAATGTACGCATATTGGTAGTGTTGTATATGTTGCAATAGATGGAAAATATGCTGGGCATATTGTAATTTCAGATAAAATAAAAGAAGATGCAAAAAGAACAATAGAGGAGCTAAGGAAAAATAATATAAAGCAAATGGTAATGCTTACAGGAGATAGAAAAAATATAGGAGAAGCTGTTGCTAAAGAAATAGGAATAGATAAAGTATATACAGAATTGTTGCCAGACGGAAAAGTAGAAAGAGTAGAAGAATTGCTAAAAACAAAATCACCAAAGGGCAAATTAGCATTTGTGGGAGATGGAATTAATGATGCGCCAGTACTTGCTATGGCAGATATCGGAATTGCCATGGGAGGCTTGGGAGCAGATAGTAGCATAGAAGCAGCAGACATTGTAATTATGACAGACCAGCCTTCAAAAATAATAAGTGCAATGAAATTATCAAAAAAGACAATGCGAATAGTAAAAGAGAACATTATATTTGCAATAGCTGTTAAAGTTTTAGTTTTGATATTAACTGCATTTGACTTATCTAGCATGTGGCAAGCTGTATTTGCAGATGTAGGGGTTTCGATTATTGCTATACTTAATGCGTTGAGGGCTTTGAGAGTGAGAAATTTAAGATAAATGATGTTACTATTTACAGATTCTGTTCTATAGCAAAACAATGTATAATTTTGTATTTCCTGTTTTCGGCCACCAACATAGAAAATAATAACGGCTCAGGTGGTAAATCTGTTTAATAGTATTAAAATTAGATATGTCCTGCAACGGGAGTTTTAATTAAAAAAATCTCGCTTCGTCCCGACGGAGCTCCCTGCTCCGCTCGATTTTTTAATTATAAACTCCCTGCGCGGACTTTAAATAATATATACTATTAAACAGTTTTACCACCTGAGTTGTAACTTCGCGTAAAAAATCAGTTTTGGTTTAGCCCAAAACTGATATGTCTGAAATTACATCATCTACTGATATAGGTGTTACTTTATTTAACATTAAAGTTTCTAATAATCTATCTATTTGTGTTTCTTCATTTGAAATATTGTTAACTATCTTCGATTCAATATTAAACTTTTCATCCATTTCTCTCTTTTTGATTACTTCAATTCCATATTTTCTTTCGTTCTTTTCAGCTAAATTACGAGTTTCGTAATATTCTAGTTCTATTTTTTGATTTATTTCATCTGAATCAGAACTATCTATTACTGTTCTACCAAATAAGCTTTTCTTATACTCCATCTTTCGTTTTCCCCCTTTCTTTTTGTGAACGTACCCCCTTACTATATTATAAAACACTTGAAATAGCAAGAAAATTCGTGTTTCAGGGTTCGACAAAATTCGACATTCGTGTGACATAATTGTTCTTATTTTAAAACTTTCTTTATTTCCTCATATATTTTTTCTTCCACATTAAGCATAGCCACCTTTTTTGCGTTTTCGCCCATTTGCTCTAATCTATTTTTATCATTTATTATTTCTTCTATTGCATTTTTCAAAACTTCTGAATTCAAATCTTTATCCAATATTATTTTAGCTGCTCCTACCCTTTCTAGCACCCTTGCATTATATTCTTGATGATTTTCTGTTGCAAAAGGAAATGGTATAAATATCGCCGGTTTTCCTACAGTAGAAATTTCTGTAATTGTCATTGCTCCACTTCTGCATACCACTAGATCGCAGGAATTTAGGACTTCTTCCATATTGTATATATATGGGACAATTTTTACATTGTCGATATTATCTATATCTATATTAACTTCTTTTAATTTGGTTTTTATTTCATCGTATTGATTTGGCCCAGCGGCCCAAACAATCTGATAATTTTTATTTGTCTTGTTCACTATTATTTCTATAAAACTTCTATTTATACTTTGAGCACCTTGACTTCCTCCAAAAACTAATACAATTGGTTTATCATCCTTTATGCCAAGTTCATGCTTTATTCTATTTTTCTCTGTTTCGCTTAAGTTTAATTTCTTTATTTTTATTGGATTTCCAGTAACTACAACATTATTTGCATTCTCTAGTCTGTTTTTTGCATCTTCAAATCCGACTAATATTTTATCTGCTTTTTTCTTGAATAATTTTACAGCAATACCTGGAAATGCATTACTCTCATGTAAAACTACAGGAATATTTAATTTTTTGGCGGAAATCACTACTGGAACACAGATATATCCTCCAGTTCCTATTACAACATCTGGTCTAAATTGCTCCAAGATTCTTTTGGCTTCTCCAATCGATTTATAAGTTGCATATAAGTTTTTAACATTTTGAACAGTTAATTTTCTTTCGATTCCATGTGCATCAATTGTTTTTAATTCATATCCTGCTCTTGGGACCAAGTCATTTTCCAAGCCTCTATTTGTGCCTAAAAAAACGAACTTGGAATTTGGCTCTTTTTCTTTTATTTTATTAGCAATTGCAATTCCAGGATTAATGTGTCCCCCTGTTCCAGCTGCTGCAATTATTACTTTCATTTACTATCGCTCCTTTAAAATTTTTCTACTATTAAATTGTTATAATTCACTGCTTCTTCTAAGATGTTGGAGTAATGTGCATTTTAATTTTATGTTGGAGTGCTTAAGGTGGGGACCGACAAGTATACAAACTGTTAACGACACACATGTGAAGTTAATACAGTTTGTACGCAGCCAAAGGGTCAAAACATAAAATTAAAATACACATTACTCCAACAAAAGCACTGTAAACTATAACTAAATTTTGGACTTTGCTTTAGATATATTCAGCAATATTCCGCACATTCCAAGTAGCATTACCAGAGCAGTTCCTCCTGCACTAAAGAAAGGTAAAGACATACCTGTATTTGGTATGGTATTAGTTACAACTCCTATATTTATAGCTACCTGCACCATTACAAGTGTAGTTATTCCTGTTGCTAGTAGGCTTCCAAACATATCCGGTGCCTTCATGGCTATTAAAATTCCTCTCCAGATAAATAGTGCAAATAGAATAATTACAACTACGCAACCCACGAAGCCTAATTCTTCTGCTAATATTGAGAATATAAAATCATTTTGTGGTTCTGAAACATATAAATATTTTTGTTTACTTTCGCCTAAGCCTACTCCAAATAGTCCTCCTGATCCAATTGCATATAAACTTTGTATTGTTTGCCACCCTGTACCTGTTGGATCCTGCCATGGATCCATGTAATTTAATATTCTTCCTAATCTAAAGTTATCCTCTCCTGCACTTTCTCCTGCCATTGAAAAATACATTGCAAGTGCTCCTATTCCGGCTCCTCCTAATACTAATCCGCTTATTACAAAGTATAAAAGC
>CALXVO010000123.1 GCA_944392065.1 uncultured Clostridia bacterium
TAGTAAAATTTTTCAAGTAATATTTCATTAAATTATAATGTGGCATTTTGTACTGTCTAAAACTCGCCAGCTTGGTGCCTTGACACCTTTTTCGCTGTTTAGGAGATTTTCTCCTAAAACCTTTTTAGCCCGCTGGGAGAAGTTTTTAACATTTTTTACATAAAAACCTTAAGAAAATTATTAGTAAGTGTCATTCAAAAAAATAGATTTTATGCTATTTTTTTAATTCTTTTTGCATATATAAAATATGCTGTTTTATTCTTAATAATTCATTATCAATATTTTGAATATCCTTTTTAAAATATTCTGTCATTTCATCAATTTCTTGTTCATCTAATTCACTTGGTCCAATTTCTCCACATAGCAATTTATTTGCTAAAATTTGTTTTTTATGTTCTGTTTCAAACTTATTCTTTAAATCATTAGTGAATATAAAATTATCATTTTTCTCTTTTATTTCTATGCTTGGTTCTTGATTTACATTAAATGATTTTTTATGTAAAAAAATATTTTTAAAGAATCTTTTTATTTTGTACCATAATCCATTTATAGGGATTAATTTATTGTTCATCATAATCTACTCCTTGTTTTTGAGTATCCGCAGTTATTTCTCCTATTTTACTTGATAATTGATGTTCATAATCTTGTTCTAATTTTCTGGCTTCTTGCAATGCTTTTCTTTTTTCTAAATCTTGTCTTATTAAAACAGCAAGTTCTTTTTGCTTTTGAGTTCCACATTGCATATCTAATTCGCTTATAATATCTAAGACTTCTTCTATTTCGGGTCGTTTTTCTCTAAATTTTTCTTTTTCTTGTTCGGTTTCTAATCTCATATATGGTTTTATTAACAAAGTCCTTATATTACTTAGAGCTGTACCTAATCGTTTTTCTTCTGTGTCTTTAGAGGATGAAGAAGGTAGCTTTGTTCCTCCAGATTGTTCTATCCATTCCTTAATTGCCATTGCATTTAATAAATATGGTGAAATATTATTTTTATCTATTTCTTCTATTATTTCCATTACTTCATCAATTTCTGGGTGTGTTTCTCTAAATTCTTCTCTTTCCTCTTCTGTTTCTAAACTCATATATGGTTTTATTAAATAACTTTTAATCCTTTGTAAAGATTTGCCTAATCGCTTTTCTTCTATATCTTTAGAGGATGAAGAAGGTAATTTTGTTCCTCCAGATTGTTCTATCCATTCCTTAATTGCCCTTGCATTTAATAAATATGGTGAAATATTATTTTTATCTATTTCTTCTATTATTTTTGTTACTTCATCTATGGCTGGATGCTTTTCTCTAAACTTTTCTTTTTCTTCTTCTGTTTCTAGACATAAATATGGTTTTAACCAAGTCCTTATAGTACTTAGAGCTGTACCTAATTTTTTTTCTTGTTCGTCTTTAGAGGATGCAGAAGGTGGCTTTGTACCGCCTGACTTCTCTATCCATTCTTTAATTGCCCTTGCATTTAATAAATATGGTGAAATATTATTTTTATCTATTTCTTCTATTATTTCCATTACTTCGCCAATTTCTGGGTGTATTTTTCTAAAATCTTCTCTTTCATCTTCTGTTTCTAATATCATATAAGGCTTTATTAATTTCATTCTTATATTAGTCAGAGCCATGCCTAATCGCTTTTCTTCTTCATTTTCAGATCTTTTATTTGGTGGTTTTATTCCATCTGATTTTTCTATCCATTCTTTTATGGCTCTTGCATTAGTTAAATAGCTACTTCTATCTATAATTCCCTGTGCTTCATTTAATAAATCTAGGAATTCTTGTGTTTCTCCTTGTATTCTAAAAATATCTATATCTTTTATATCACCTTGTAGCCCTTCTTCATGTCCATCAATAATATCTTCACTTTCATGATGTGTTCTATTGGTTTTTCTATTAATTTCCGCATCTAAATTGTTCTTCAAATAATTATTCACTAAATCAAAGACTATTGTTATTTCTCTTGAAGTATCTGAAGATAATGCCCTACCTAATTGTTGCAAATAAATTATTCTTGAATCTGTTGGTCTTGCCATTATTACACCAGAAATATCTTCAACATGTAATCCTTCATTTAACATCTCAATAGAAAATAATAATTTTAAATGTCCTGTTTTTGAATTTTCAAAACCTTCAATGCTTTTTCTATTATCTTTTTCTGTATATCCCTCACCAGAAAAAACTGAATATATTTCTGGATTATCATCAATAGAGCCAAACCATTCTTTTGCTTTATTAATTAATTCGTCCATATGTGCTTTATCTTTACAAAAGATAATATATTTTCCATCTTTCTTTTTTATGTTTCTTGCAAATAATTCTGGTATTCCATCAGCTTGATCTACTATTCTTCTCATTTTATCATATTTATCTTGTAGTTCCTTTTTCTTTTGCTCATCATTACAATTTGATATTGCAGTTCTTATTCCTTCCAAATATTCGCCCAAAGCATAATCGCATTTCACATAGGTTGGTGCTTTTACTATTCCATCTCTTAATGCATCCACTAAAGTTAATTCATAATCAATATTACCTTCAAATAAATCATCAATAACATTTTTATCATCCATCCTATCTGGTGTTGCTGTTAAACCCAAAATTTTAGCATACGGATTCTGTTCTAATAAAGTATTAACTTTTTCTCCCCATCTGTCTGCACCAGTTCTATGTAATTCATCCATAATTATAATATCAGCATTTAACTTTTCCATTTGTTCATCTGTTACTCTTAATAAAGATGGATAAAGTATTATCTTTAAATTTGGGAAATATTCATCAGCTATCATTCTTGCTGGTCTGTTGCCAGATGGTTCTTCTCCAACTATATATTTAGCAATATAGTTATACATTTGATTTTTTATTGCATTACTAGGTGCCATAAATAAAATTCTTTTATCTTTATTATCTGTCATAAGTTGTAATGCTATAAACGATTTACCACATCCAGTAGGAATTACAACTGACGCTTTGTCTTTAGTTTCATAAGCTTTTTGAACAGATTGATAAGCAGCTTGTTGATGTTTTTGTAATCCTAATTCTGGCTTTCCTTGTATTATCATAATTTACCTCGTTTCTTAGTATTCTTTTGTAATAGGGTTATTCAAGCATATATCTAATAAACTAATTATTATTAACATTAATTTTTTATTATAATTTTTATATCACAAAAATATTTTTTTCTCAATAATATCGTTCAAAGTCTTTATATATACCTAAATTTGAAATTTAGATTAATTTATCAAAATTTCTTCTTGAATACAAAATTCTTCTAACTTCCATAGTATTATCATTTACAGTATAAAATACAATATAATTATTTACATAAATTTTGTA